>CAYOZY010000140.1:0-7371 GCA_964408525.1 uncultured Sphingobium sp.
GAACAATGCGCGGCTCAATGTGGGGCTTCAGGGGGTGCAAATCGCCGAACGCGCCACGCAGCAGGCGCTCGCTTATTCGGCGGAGCGTGTTCAGTCCGCGCGGGCGGGAGGAGCATCGCGCGAGGCCGTAGCCATCATCGAGCACCCCGATGTGCGGCGCATGGTGATGCGCTCCCGCGCTCTGACGCAGGCGGCACGGGCGCTCGTCTATCATGCCTTTGGACAGCTTGATCGCGCCGCTTTGGGCGATGAGGCTGCGGCGCAACGGCTGGAGCTGCTCACGCCGCTGGCCAAGGCCTATGGCACCGACATCGGCACCGAGGTCGCGTCGCTCAATGTTCAGGTGCATGGCGGCATGGGCTTTATCGAGGAGACCGGCGCGGCCCAGCATTATCGCGATATACGCATCGCCGCGATTTACGAGGGCACCAACGGCATCCAGGCAGCAGACCTGATCGGCCGCAAGCTGCCCATGGGTGGCGGCGCGGTGCTGGCCGGCCTGCTGGCGGACATTCGCGCCGAAGCGGGTGAAGAGACAGCGCTGATGCGGCTGGTTGATGCCGTCGAAAGCATCGCGGCGTGGATGTCGTCCGAGGCGTCTGTCGATGACCGGCTGGCGGGCAGCTATCCCTTCCTGACGATGCTTTCGGTCGCGACTTGCGGCTGGCTGCTGGCGAGGCAGGGCAAGGTCGCGGCCAATATGCTGGCCAGTGGCAAAGGCGACCCGGCTTTCCTTAGGATGAAGCAGGCGTCGGCGCGTTATTATAATGACGTAATCGTCGCCGAGGCGCTGGGGCTACAAGCGAGCGCCCGCAACGGCGCGGCGGCGCTCTATGGTCTGAGCGACGAGGAGCTTGCCGCATAAGGGCGGGCGGGATACAGCGCGGGCATGGACGACAGACTGCTTGCCCGCATTGCCGACGCGCTGGAGCGCATCGCGCCGCCCGTCACCGCTGCAGCCGACCTTGCGGCGCATCCCGCCTATATGTGGGATGGACGCAGCGCGCATGCGGTAGAGGCTTTCGCTCCCGCCGATTATGCGCTGCTATCGGGCATAGACGAGCAGAAAGGCAGGCTGCTTGAGAATACGCGGCGGCATGCGGCAGGGCTGCCCGCGCATGATGTGCTGCTCTGGGGCGCGCGGGGCACGGGAAAATCAGCGAGCGTCGGCGCTGTGGTGGGCAAGCTTCAGGGCGAAGGCGTCGACATCGCGCTGATGCAATGCACTGCCGACCGGCTGGACAGCCTGCCGGGCCTGTTCGCGCTGCTGCGCGAGGAGAGGCGCCCGTTCATTCTTTTCATCGACGATCTCGGTTTCGACAGTGACAGCGCGGGTGCCGATGCGCGGGTGATGCGTTCCCTGCTCGATGGAGGCGCGAGCGCACGACCGGGCAATGTTCGCCTCTATGTCACCTCGAACCGCCGCCATATCGTGCCGCGTCATTTGTCGGAGCAGGACGACCCGATCAACAAGCGGGATGTCGTGGACGACAAGATGGCGCTGTCGGATCGCTTCGGCCTGTCGCTGGGCTTTCATGTGATCGATCAGGATGCCTATCTCGCCATCGTATCGGGATATGCGGCACATTTCGGCCTGCCGTTCGACAGCGCGGACGCGATCTTCTGGGCGACGCAGCGCGGCAACCGCTCCGGCCGGGTAGCGTGGCAATATGTAATGGAGCTGGCCGGACGGGAAGGGCGCGTGATTACTTCGCCGCCGTCGCGCTGACACGCCAGATCACGCCGCCGACATCGTCGCTGACCAGCAGCGCGCCGTCGTCTGCCACCAGCACATCGACCGGCCTTCCGCGCGCTTTGTCGTCCTTCGAGAGGAAGCCCGAAAGAACATCGATCGGCTTGCCCGTGGCGCGGCCGGTCTTGTCGAACGGCACGAACACGACCTTGTAGCCTGCGCGGGGCATCCGGTTCCAGCTTCCATGCAGGCCGACAAAGGCGCCGTTTTCATAAGGCGCGCCCAGCTTCGCGCCGGTCGAGAAGGTGAGGCCGAGCGGCGCGACATGATTGCCCAGCGCATAGTCCGGCCGCTTGGTATATTCACGGATTTCCGGGCGACCGGGCTGGACGCGCCGGTCCTCATATCCGCCCCAGTAATTCCATGGCCAGCCGTAGAAAGCGCCGAACTCCACGCGGGTCAGGTAATCGGGTACAAGATCGGACCCCAAGCCATCGCGTTCATTGACCACGGCCCACAGCGCGCCGGAGATCGGCTCCCACGCCATGCCGACGGGATTGCGCAGGCCACCGGCGAATATCCGGTTGTCTCCGCTCCTGATGTCATATTCGATGATCGCGGCGCGGTTGGTTTCAGTTTCCAATCCGTTTTCGGCGATGTTGCTGTTCGATCCGATGGCTATGTAGAGCTTTTCGCCGTCCGGGCTGGCTATGAGGCCGCGTGTCCAATGCAGGTTGGGCGCGCCATGGGGCAGGGAGACGATCTTCCTGCCTTGCGCGGTGATCCGCGTCTCGCCTGCCTTGTAGGGGAAGGCGAGGATCGCGTCCGTATTGGCGACATAGAGCGTATCGCCGACCAGCGCCATGCCGTGGGGGGAGTTGAGGCCGGTAAGGAAAACGGTCCTGCGCTCAGGCTTGCCGTCCCCGTCCGCATCTCGGAGCAGGGTGATGCGGTTCGGCGATGGGCCGCCCGCGCCCGCCTTGGTCAAGTAATAATCGGTGATGCGATCGACGATGCCGCCTGGAACATGCGCCGGGCGATTGGTCTCTGCCACCAATATGTCGCCATTGGGCAGGCGGAACAGGGAGCGGGGATGGGAAAGCCCCTGCGCGAAGCGGGAAACGCTCAGCGCCCGCGCGGGGGAGGGGGCTTCGCCCTGTTTCCACCCGGATGCCTCCGCAATGCCGATTGTCGGGATCGTTTGCGAGCGGGCGGGCGTGAACACTGGCTCGCGTCCTACATCCTGCCCTTGGGCAAGGCGGGCGATGTCCGGTCGGGTAAGATAGTATAATGTCCCTGCCACAAGGGCGAGCAGGATGAGGGTGATAGCGATAATATGCCTTTTCATCATGCCGTCCTTTTCGCCGTCATCGATTGCGTTGCATCAGCCACATGGCAAGGGCGATGCCTGTGCCCAGCGCGAGGCCCGAGAGCAGGCCGATAGTCGGTTGGCCCATGAAGCCGCCGGCCACTGCCCCGGCGATCGTCAGCAGCGCGATGAAAAAACCGCCTGCGGTTCCTGCCCTGTCCTGATGCGGCTTGTTCACCCTGCGCCTCTTCCTCTGCTCAAATACGCGATTGCCGCCTCATATCGGGACAAAGCCTGTCCCGCTAGCGAACAATTGTCTCAAAGTGGCATTTGCCTAACCGGGCGTTGACCTTTGCATGCGGCGGAACAGCGTCGGGGAGCAATATTGGCACGGAGGTTGAAGACAGGAAGGTGTCGTGTCGCGCGACAGATCAAAAAAACGAACGGACAAGCATGCATATTCCCTATCTCGGTGATCGCAAGAGTTTCGACGACGCAGCAGAACTGTTCGAAATTTTTGGACCCAATGCCGGATTTGAGGCCGCTTCCCGCGCGGACCGCAGCCGCGATCTCGGCAATCATATCCATTTTTGCCGCTGGCGCCAGATCGAGCGGCTGATCGTGCTGATGTCGGTCGAGCAGCCGGTGGGAACCGTTCATTAAGCCTACAGGTTCAGGCCAGCCGTTTCTTCCAGCCCGCAGAGCAGGTTGAGGCTCTGCACAGCCGCGCCCGATGCGCCCTTGCCCAGATTGTCGAGCGCGGCGACGAGCCGCGCCTGCGCACCGTCGGGGCTGGCGAACAGGAACAGGTCCATGCCGTCTGTGCCTGAGCAGCGTTCGACAGGCAGGGTGGCCCCGTCATAGCTCTCGACGAAACGAACGATGGTTGAGGCGGCATAAGCCGCAGCCAGTGCATCACGCACCCTGTCTGGCGAAGGCGCTCCGGGCAGTGCGGCCAGCGGCAAGGGCACTTCCACGATCATGCCGCGCAGGACGTTGGCGACCGAAGGCGCGAAAATCGGCGCCACGGAAAGACCTGCATGCATGGTCATTTCCGGCACATGCTTGTGCGCGAGGCCGAGGCCATAGCCGCGCCAGGCGGTAGGTGCGCCCTTCGGCCCCTCGAACTCCGCGATCATCGCCTTGCCACCACCTGAATAGCCCGACACCGCGTTCACGCTCAGCGGCCAGTCGGCGGGGATGATCCCGGCGCGCACCAGCGGCGCGATCAGCGCGAGGAATCCGGTGGGGTAGCAACCGGGGTTGCTCACCCGCGTTGAAGCCGCAACCGCCTCGCGCCCGACCAGTTCCGGGAAACCATAGGTCCAATCCCCGGCCACCCTGTGCGCGGTGGACGCGTCGATCACCTTCGTCCGCTCATTGGCGATCAGCGATACGGCTTCGCGCGCGGCATCGTCCGGCAGGCACAGGATGACGACATCGGCATCGTTGATCGCGCGCGCGCGCGCGGCGGCATCCTTGCGCTGGGCGTCGTCCAGCAGGATCAGCGAAAACTCGCCGCGACCCTCAAGCCGCTGGCGGATTTCGATGCCGGTGGTGCCGACGGCCCCGTCTATGAAGATGCTGTGCGTCATAGCGCGACCCGCCGCCGCGCCAACACGGGCTTTTCATGGTCAGGCTTGAGGCGCGCGATCACATCGGCCATCGGCTCGACCAGCGTGCTCATCCAATAGGCGTTCGCATGCAGCAGCGCGCTTTCGTCGACCATGATGCCGACATGGCCTGGAAAAAAGACGACATCGCCGCGCTGTAGCCGGGCCTCAACGTCGATCGGTTCGCCGACGCTTTCGCGTTGCAGGTCGCTGTCGCGGGGCACCTTGATGCCGGCCTGCCCCAGCGCGAGTTGCACCAGCCCGGAGCAATCGATCCCGCCATCTCCGCGCCCGCCCCAGACATAGGGCTGGCCGATCTGTTTTTCGGCGGCGGCGACCCAATCCGCTTCATATGCACCGACAGGCATCACATGGCGACTATGGACCGCCCCCTGCTCGGTCATCACGAAATCCCCGTCCGTTTCACCCGCGATGCGCGCTCCGGCGGAGAGAAACGCCACCACAGGCGACTTGATGTCGGCTGAGGCAAAAAGCGGAGCAGACCGGGCGACGACGTGATGGGTCGCGGCGAGCGCTCCGGCAGCCAGCGCGGCATGCTCGACATAGCCAACATAACCGTCATGATCGCAAAAGCCCCACGCCCATTTTCCGGTCACGTCCAGCACATGGAAGGTTTCGCCTGCGAGCAACTGACTAACCGCGGGGGCTTCGTTGGCGCCGCTTTCGCGCAGAAAGGCGCTTGCGGCGGCGCAGTGAAAAGGCTGGGCCTTGGCATAATGCGGCGCGAACAGCACCCCGGCGAGGCTGATGTCTGCGAGATCGCCGCGCACGGCGTTGACCCGCCTGTCGAGCGCGATCGAGCGCCCGTCGAGATGAAAGGAGATGCGATCCTGTGTCAATTGGCCTGCAATATTCTGATCGGCGTTCATCGGCTGCCCCTGCGATGAATGGCGCTGCGCGTCAAGAGCACCGCGCCGCTATTTCCCTCGATACCGTGCCTCCAGCATGGCGAAGGCAGCGCGCAGGCCGAGCGCATCGCCGCCCTTCGGGCGTCCAGGCTTGGCGCTTTGACGCCATGCGAACGTGTCGAAATGCGCCCATTGCGTCCCGTCCGGCAAGAATTTTTGAAGGAAGAGCGCTGCCGTAATCGCACCCGCAAAGCCGCTGTCGCCCGCATTGGCGATGTCCGCGATCTCGGACTTGAGCATGTCCTCGTAACTTCCCCAGAGCGGCAGCCGCCAGAGCGGGTCGTCCGTCGCGGTTCCGGCATCGGCCAGCGAGCGCGCGAGGTCGTCGTCATTGGCGAAAAGCGCGGGCAGATCCGGCCCCAAGGCCACCCGCGCAGCGCCGGTCAGCGTCGCGAAATCGATAATCAGCTCCGGCGCGTCCTCGCCCGCCTTCGTGAGTGCATCGCCCAGCACGAGCCGCCCCTCGGCGTCGGTATTGCCGATCTCGACGGTCATGCCCTTGCGTGTGGGCAGCACGTCACCGGGGCGGAAAGCATTGCCCGCGATCGCGTTTTCTACTGCGGGGATCAGCAGATGCAGCCGCACCGGAAGGTGGCTCGCCATCACCAGCTCCGCCAGGGCCAGAGCATGGGCTGCGCCGCCCATATCCTTTTTCATCAGGCGCATTGCCGAGCTGGGCTTGATGTCCAGCCCACCGCTGTCGAAGCAGACTCCCTTGCCGACGAGGGCGATGCGCGGATGCTCCGCCTTGCCCCATGTCAGCTCGATGAGGCGCGGTGCAAAGTGCCGATCCGCCGCGCGGCCGACAGCGTGGATCATCGGATAGCCCTGCTCCAGCGCATCGCCCCGCGTGACATGCAGTTCGGCCTCGTAACGCCTGGCGATTTTCTTCGCCGCCGCTTCGAGGTCTGGCGGTCCCATGTCGGCGGTCGGCGTGTTGACGAGATCGCGCACCAAATGCGTTGCCTGAGCGAGCCGGACGGTCGGCTCGATCTGCGCCACATTGCCGGTCAGCACAATACGCGGGCCAGCAGGCGCATCGTCCTTCTTTGCGCGATAACGGTCGAAGCGGTATTGCGCCAAAAGCCAGCCCAGGGCGCAGGAGCCGACCTCTCCATTTCCCGCGAGGCGATAGGTTCCGGCAGGCAGCATTTCCGCAGCCCTGGCGAGGCACCATGTCGTAAGCGTGTCCGCATTGGCCACACCTGCCACGGCTGCCCAGTCGTCTGCCTGTTCACCGGGCAATATCGCCAGCGCGCCCGGCTTGGGTTTGAAGCCCTGCGCCGTTATAGCCGCGCGTATCCGTTCGGGTTGCGCGCTCAGCCAGCTCCCATGACTCTTGTCGTCGACGATATGGATGGAGCGGGCGCTCTGGCCGCTATCCGCTTTCAGCAGGTCGCTATAGTCTGTCATCATCCGCGATGTAGAGGATCGACGGGCACGCCGTAAAGATCATGTTCGTCGGCATCCTCGATTGTGACATCAATGATGTCGCCGGGAGCGAGGCGGGGGTAGGCTTGCTGCACATCGCGCAGGAATACATTGCCGTCTATTTCCGGGGCATCTGCCTGACTGCGGGCAGTCGCGCCGATGCTGCCATCGTCATCGGCATCGCCCAGCTCGTCGATGATGACGGGCAGGGTGCGGCCGATTTTGGCGGCGAGTTTTGCAGCGGAAATGGCGGCGGTGCGCTCCATGATGCGGGCGTAACGCTCTTCCTTTACCTCTTCCGGCACCGCGCCGGGCAGGGCATTGGCCGCGGCGCCTTCCACCGCCTCGAAACGGAAGGCTCCCACGCGGTCAAGCTGAGCCTCGACATCTCGACCG
>CAYOZY010000141.1:0-7361 GCA_964408525.1 uncultured Sphingobium sp.
CCTACGAAAGCCGCTATTCCGAAAGCTATTCGGACAGCCTGCCCGATTTCGTGAAGCTCGCCGAAGCCTATGGCTGGACCGGCATCCGCATCGAAGGGCCGCAGGAGCTTGATGCGGGCATCCGGCAGATGATCGAGACACCGGGGCCGGTGATGGTCGATTGCCGCGTGGCGAAGCTGACCAACTGCTTCCCGATGATCCCATCGGGCGCTGCGCACACCGACATGCTGCTTGACCCCAGCCAGGTTTCGGGAACTATGGCTGACGAGGCCAAGGCGTTAGTGTGATGGCCGGAGGAGGGAGATATGCCCAATCGTCTCAAGCTTCGCGTTCACATTACCGAGCCGTGGGATTTCGCGCGCCAGAACGACGGCAAGGAAGAACTTACCGGCTGGACCCACGATCATGAGATCGACGAGCTTGAGGAGTGGGAAATCGATCTCGATTCCGGTTATATGCTCCATGACGTCGTTCATGGGCGCATACTCGTCAGTCCGCGCTATGTGGGCGAGCATCTTGCCAAGGTGCTCGATGCTATCGTCGGCTTTCCGGTGCGCATCGCCCACAGGCTCGATGGCGAGTGGCATTATGCCATGGCGGGCATGCTGAGCGTGCGGCGCGAAAAAGAGGAAGAAATCTGATGCATATCGCCGAAGAACAGAGCGATCGCCACGTTCTGTCGATCACCGTCACCAACGAAGCGGGCATACTGGCCAAGATCGCGGGCCTGTTCACCGCGCGCGGCTATAATATCGAGAGCCTGACCGTGGCCGACATATCGGACGATCATCAGATCAGCCGCATCACCATCGTCACCAACGGCCCTCCGCGCGTGATCGACCAGATTATCGCCCAGCTGGATCGCCTCGTGCCGGTGCACAAGGTTGCCGACCTCACCGAGAATGGCCCGTTTGTCGAACGCGAGCTGGCGCTGGTCAAGGTTGCCGGGACCGGCGATCACCGCATAGAAGCGCTGCGCCTCGCAGATATCTTCCGCGCCAAGGTGGTCGATACCACGACGGAAAGCTTCATCTTCGAGCTGACCGGCCCCTCGGACAAGATCGACACGTTCGTCGGCCTGATGCGCGAACTGGGACTGGTCGAGGTCGGGCGTACCGGCATCGTCGGCATGGTGCGCGGCAAGGACTGAAAGCAGGCAAATGGCCGAATTTTTCACCGCCCTTGAACAAAGCCATAGGGAAGCGCTGGAATCGGCGCCGGTCTATTTCGTCGCGACCGCGCCCGCGCAAGGCCGCATCAACCTCAGCCCCAAGGGCATGGATTCGCTGCGCGTGCTCGGCCCGACCCGGATCGCCTATCTCGACCTGACCGGCAGCGGCAATGAAACCGCCGCGCATTTGCTGGAAAATGACCGCATCACCCTGATGATCTGCTCGTTCACCCGCAATGCCCTCATCCTGCGCGTCTATGGCCGGGGCCGCAGCATCCAGCCCGGCGATGCCGAATGGGACGATCTCATCGCCCACTTCCCGGTCATTGCGGGAACGCGCCAGATTTTTTCGATCGATGTCGAAACCGTCCAGACCTCTTGCGGCTATGCCGTGCCACAGATGGAGCTGGTCGCCGAACGCCAGACCCTCGTAAAGTGGGCGGAAGGCAAGGGCGACGAGGGACTCGCCGACTATCGATCGACGAAAAACATGGTCAGCATCGACGGGATGCCGACCGGACTCCATTCCTAATTGCAATCAGAAAGAAGCGAGTAACATGAAAGTCTATTACGACCGCGATGCCGACCTCGGCCTCATCAAGAACAAGAAGATCGCTATCGTCGGCTATGGCAGCCAGGGCCATGCCCATGCGCAGAACCTGCGCGATAGCGGCGTCGGCGAAGTCGCGATCGCGCTGCGCGCTGGCTCCGCCACCGCAAAGAAGGCCGAAGGCGCCGGCTTCAAGGTGATGACCAATGCCGAGGCGGCTGCCTGGGCGGACATCCTGATGATCCTCGCTCCCGACGAGCATCAGGCGCAAATCTATGCCGACGACATTGCAGCGAACATGAAGCCGGGCGCCGCGCTCGCTTTCGCGCACGGGCTCAACGTGCATTTCGGCCTGATCGAGCCGCGCGCGGACGTAGACGTCATCATGATCGCGCCCAAGGGGCCGGGCCACACAGTGCGCAGCGAATATCAGCGCGGCGGCGGCGTCCCATGCCTTATCGCCATCCATCAGGACGCGAGCGGCAACGCGCATGACATCGCGCTTGCCTATGCGTCCGGGGTCGGCGGTGGCCGCTCCGGCATCATCGAGACCAATTTCCGCGAGGAATGTGAAACCGACCTGTTCGGCGAGCAGGCAGTGTTGTGCGGTGGCCTGACGCACCTCATCATGGCCGGGTTCGAAACGCTGGTCGAGGCGGGATACGCGCCGGAAATGGCCTATTTCGAGTGCCTTCACGAGACCAAGCTGATCGTCGACCTGATGTATGAGGGCGGCATCGCCAACATGCGCTATTCGATTTCCAACACCGCCGAATATGGCGACTACCACACCGGCCCGCGCGTCATCACCAGCGAGACAAAGGCCGAGATGAAGCGTGTGCTGGAGGACATCCAGAAGGGCAAGTTCGTGCAGCGCTTCATGGTCGACAACCGCATGGGCAACCCCGAAATGAAGGCCGCCCGCAAGCTGCAGGCCGAACATCCGATCGAAAAGACCGGCGCGGAACTGCGCGCGATGATGCCGTGGATCGGTGCGAACAAGCTGGTGGACAAGGAAAAGAACTGATCCACCGCATGGCGGTGGACATTGAAGGGGCGTCGCCTATGCTGGCGGCGCCCTTTTCTCATGCGGAGAACCTCCATGCGCCCTGTCCTCGCCGTCACTCTCGCAGCCACTATTGCGCTTTCTGCGTCCGTCGCGCTCGATGCCCAGCAGATGCCGGCGGAACAGCCGGGCAAGCCTGACAAGGCGTTGATCACTGGCGGAACATATCAGGTCGATCCCGGTCATACCCAAGTTCTGTTCACGTTCGATCATCTCGGCTTCTCGAAGAATATGGGCCTGATCGCCGCGCCTTCATCGGGCAGCTTGACGCTTGATCCCAAGGCTCCTTCCAAAGCCAGCGTTACCGTTACCTTCCCGGTCGTGAACATCCGAACAGCGGTCCCCGCGCTTGACGCGCATCTGATGAAGCCAGATTTCTTCGAAGCAGAAAAATTTCCTACAGCCACTTTCACCTCAACATCCATCAAGGTGGATGGCGACAAGGCGGCAATCACCGGCAATCTCAACATTCACGGCGTGACCAGAGAAGTCACCCTGGATGCGCATTTCGTGGGTGCGGGATATTTCGCGATGAGCAAGAAGGAGAATGTCGGTTTCGGCGCCAAGACCGTCATCAACCGCAGCGATTTTGGCCTTGGAGGCGGAATACCACTGGTTAGCGACAGGATTGAACTGAAAATCGCTGCCGCATTCGAAAAATGACAAACACGAAAATGCTGGACTAAATTAACCTTGTACCGCTATGGGCGGGACATGGCACGGAACCTGCCCCTGCTGCTTCTACGACTTACACGCCCTTAGGCGTGGCTTTTGCGCTGCCTTAGGGGCGAGCGCGCACTGCCTAAGGGCAAATCCAAATCGACAGTCGTAATCGGGGCCGCTATGGCCCGCCCGAAGCTTCAGGAATTTTCAATGACCATGCTCGCTGACCCGTCCGTCAAATATCGCCCGTTCCCGCAAGTCGATTTGCCCGACCGCCGATGGCCTGCCGCCGTCATCACCAGGCCGCCGATCTGGCTTTCGACCGACATGCGCGACGGCAACCAGTCGTTGATCGATCCGATGAACGCCGAGAAGAAGCAGCGCTTTTTCGAACTGTTGTGCCGGGTAGGCGTGAAAGAGATCGAGGTCGGCTTCCCCAGCGCGGGCGCGACCGAATTCGACTTCATTTCCGGCCTTGTGAAAAACGGCCTCATCCCTGGCGATGTGACCCCGCAGGTGCTGACGCAGGCGCGCGCCGACCTCATCGCCACCACGTTCGAGTCCTTGCGCGGCGCGAAGCAGGCCATCGTTCATGTCTATAACGCTGTCTCTCCTGCGTGGCGGCGCATCGTCTTCGGTATGGAACGGAGCGAAGTGCGCGAGATCGCCGTCACCGCCGCCAAGCTGCTGCGCGATCACGCGAGTGCCCAGCCTGACACGGACTGGCGCTTCGAATATTCGCCGGAAACCTTCTCGACCGCCGAGCTGGATTTCAGCCTCGAATGTTGCGAGGCGGTGATGGACATCCTCCAGCCGACGCCGGACAAGCGCCTCATCCTCAACCTGCCCGCTACGGTCGAGGCGGCGACGCCCAATATCTATGCCGACCAGATCGAGTGGATGTGCCGCAATATTTCGCGCCGCGACAGCGTCATCATCTCGCTTCATCCGCATAATGACCGGGGCACCGGCGTTGCGGCGGCGGAGCTGGGGCTGATGGCGGGCGCGGACCGGATCGAGGGCTGCCTGTTCGGCAATGGCGAGCGCACCGGCAATTGCGACATCGTAACCGTTGCGCTCAACATGTACACGCAGGGCATCAACCCCGGCCTTGATTTCTCGGACATCGACGAGGTGATCCAGACGGTCGAATATTGCAACCAGTTACCGGTTCACCCGCGCCACCCCTATGCCGGCGAGCTGGTGTTCACCGCCTTTTCCGGCAGCCATCAGGACGCGATCAAGAAGGGCTTCGCCGCACAGGAAGCGCGCAACGACGAAATCTGGGACGTGCCTTATCTGCCGATCGACCCCGCCGATCTCGGTCGCGATTATGAGGCGGTGATCCGCGTGAACTCACAGAGCGGCAAGGGCGGGGTCGCCTGGGTGCTGCAACAGGACAAGGGACTGAAGCTGCCCAAGCGCATGCAGGCGGACTTCAGCCGTGTGGTGCAGAACCTTGCCGACCAGACCAGCCGAGAACTCAACGCCGCCGACATCTGGCAGGCGTTCGAGAGTCATTACCGCCTTGCCGATGGCCAGCCGATCCGCCTGATCGACTATAATGAGACAGGCGTTGCCGGCGACCGCATATTCGTCGGCAAGATCGTCCATGGCGGCGTGGAGCGCAGCATATCGGGGCGCGGCAACGGTCTGATTTCCGGTATCCTCGCCGCGCTGCGCGAGGGGCTGAACATCGATCTCGAAGTCGTCGATTACAGCGAACATGCGATCAGCGCCGGAACAGATGCCAGCGCCGCCGCCTATGTCGAGTGCAAGGCTGCCGATGGGAAAATCATTTTCGGTGTCGGCATGGACGCGGATGTCGCTACGGCATCGGTGCAAGCCGTGCTTTCGGCGGCCAATACGGTGGTTGCGGCACACAAATGAGGGGTTGAGTGCAGCGGCAATACCGGTTTAGGGCGGGTAGGATTATAACCGGAGAGCCACCCAATGTTCACCGCTCAATCGTTGCGCACGCGCCTGCGCCTGCCGCTGATCGGTTCGCCAATGTTCATCCTGTCCGGCCCGGAGCTGGTGATCGCGCAGTGCAAGGCGGGCATCGTCGGCAGCTTCCCGGCGCTCAATGCCCGCCCGCAGAGCCAGCTCGACGAATGGCTGCACCAGATCAACGAGGAGCTGGCGGCATGGGACAAGGCCAACCCGGACACGCCCGCAGCGCCCTTCGCGGTGAATCAGATCGTTCACAAGTCGAACAATCGCCTTGAGGAGGATATGGTCACCTGCGCCAAATGGAAGGTGCCGATCGTCATTACGTCGCTAGGCGCGCGGGAGGACGTCAATCAGGCCATTCAGGGCTGGGGCGGCATCACGTTGCACGATGTTATCAATGACCGCTTTGCGCGCAAGGCGATAGAAAAGGGCGCGACCGGGCTTATCGCCGTGGCGGCGGGCGCGGGCGGCCACGCCAGCACATTGTCCCCCTTCGCGCTGGTGCAGGAAATCCGGGATTGGTTCGGCGGCATATTGGTGCTCTCCGGTGCCATCGCCAACGGGCGCTCGGTGCTGGCAGCGCAGGCGATGGGAGCGGATTTCGGCTATGCCGGGACCCTGTTCATCGCGACGGAGGAGGCACGCGCTGCCGATCCCTACAAACAAGCCATCATAGAGGGGCATGCCGCCGACATCGTCTATACCAATCTCTTCACCGGCGTGCATGGCAATTATCTGCGTAGCTCCATCGTCGCGGCCGGGCTGGACCCGGACAATCTGCCGCAGGCCGACCCCCGCAAGATGGACTTCGGCTCCGGCGGCAATCAGGAAGCGAAAGCGTGGCGCGACATCTGGGGCGCGGGGCAGGGCATCGGGACGATCGACGCGGTGGCGCCTGTCGCCGAAGTGGTCGAGCGGCTTGCGCGCGAATATGCCGAGGCTAAAACTGCGCTCTGCGGCTGACTTTTCAGATTTCTACCTGACTGCCCAGTTCCACCACGCGGTTGGTGGGCAGGCGGAAGAACTCCATCGCGCTTTCCGCGTTGCGCAGCATCCATGCGAATATCTTCTCGCGCCACACCGCCATGCCGGGTCGTGACGAGGGCAGCAGGGTCTGGCGCGCGAGGAAGAAGCTGGTGTCCATCATCTTGAAGCTCTGGCCGCAATCCTGAATCCGCTTCAGGGCCGCCGGCACGTCCGGCTCCTGCATGAAGCCATAGTTCAGCACGAGGCGGAAAAAGCCGCGCCCCAGATCCTCTATCCTGCATCGTCCGGCATCATGAACCACCGGCTCGTCTGTGATCTTGACCGTGAGCAGGATGACGCGTTCGTGCAGCACCTTGTTGTGCTTGAGATTGTGGAGCAGCGCATGGGGCACGCCATCCGGGCTGGATGTCATAAACACCGCAGTGCCGGGTACACGCACCGCGCTGTTGGCGGCCGATGCGACGAACACCGGAATAGGCATCGCCGATTCGCGCATCCGCTCGATCATCAGCTTGCGCCCGCGCGACCATGTGGTGAGCAGGGTAAAGATGATGAAGCCGATCAGCAGCGGGAACCAGCCGCCATCGGGTATCTTGGTCAGGTTCGCCGCGAGATAGGCGCCATCGACGATATAGAAGACGCTGAGCAGTGCGAGGGCGCCCGCCCAATGCCATTTCCACAGGCGGAAGAGCACGACCGTGAGCAGCACATTGTCGATGAACATCGCTCCGGTCACGGCAATGCCATAGGCTGCGGTGAGGTTGGATGAGGTGCGGAAGCTCAGCACCAGCAGGATGACCATCACCATCAGGCCCCAGTTGATGAGCGGGATATAGATCTGGCCCACGGTCGACGCACTGGTATGCGCGATACGCAGGCGCGGCATGAAGCCGAGCTGGATCGCCTGCTGGGTGACCGAGAAGGCGCCGGTGATGACCGCCTGGCTGGCGATCACCGTGGCGCAGGTGGCC
>CAYOZY010000142.1:0-7360 GCA_964408525.1 uncultured Sphingobium sp.
GCGATATGGCTGTCAGATCGAGGCGCATCTGCTGATGATCGACAGGATGATGGGCTTTGACGGACGGATTACCGACTTTTCCGCCGGTGGCGCGATGTTCCGCCCCAAGCTGGCCTATCTGATGGATCGCCGCGATGTGCCGGTATGCCTCAGGGTCGGCGACATGGAAGTATTCGGGCGCATCATGCGGACATCGCCCGCAGGTTTCGGCCTGCGCTTCGATGCCCCTCTGGAAGAAGAAGAGCTGCTTACGCTGTTGGGCAACGACAAGAAGCGCAAATCCACCGACGACATCGAATTCTTTGTCGACTCGTAAGGGAAAGACGATGCAGGACCCTGTCTCATCCGATCCGCTTCATCCCGATCGCCGTTCGGGTGAACGCCAGATTTCCGTGCTTATCAATGCCGGTATCGTGCATGAGGGGAAGGACGCGCTGTGCCGTATCCGCAATCTCTCGTCAGGCGGCGTGATGGTGGAAAGCAGCCTCGCGCTGGCAATGGACGATCCGGTGAAGCTCCATCTTCGTTCGGGCAGGATGATCGAGGGGGTCATCCGCTGGGTAGGAGAGAGACGGGCGGGCATAGCCTTTGCCGATCCTCATGCCGCCGAGCAGGTTACGGAGCGGCTCGCATCCGGCGTCCTCGCGTCCTCGCCCATAGGCTATCCGCTGTTCGAGCGGCAGGCATGGGTGCATGTCGTTGCGGATCACAAGCGCATCCGTGCGCGGATCGCGCGCATATCCCCCTCCGGCATTACTGTCGAGGATGGGCATGACTGGGGCAATGAACGTGTGTTCTCGCTGGCGATCGACGGGCTTGGCGATCACCTTGCGCGGCGCATTGATGATGCTGCGGCGACGGATCACGACGAGGAAGTGCACCTGATTTTCGTTCAGCCGCTGCATTATCGCGTATTCGAGGATTGGCTGGCGACCACGCCGCGTTTGATGGATGAAGCTTCCTCTGCATCAACCGCCGATGGGCAAAAAGTCATTCGCCCCTGATTTTCCTGTTTCACCGGCCCCGTTCGTCCCGAATTGGAACAGACTTTACCCGATATTAACCATGATCAGTCATCTCTCGGCCTGAGCCAAGGCATCAGGTATTTGGAGACGGACGTTGGCATATATCCGGGTTTCGCGCGAAAAATCTCCCATCATATCCCGCAGGAATCTCCGCGAGGGAGCATGCGTGGCGCTGATGCTGGCCTGCGCCATGCCGGTTCCCGCGACGAACGATACCGCGCAGGCGAGCATATCCGGCCCCACGCTTGATGGCACCCCGCTTGGCGGATGGCAGGCAACCGGCGGCAGGGCGCTCGGAAAGCTCCACGATCCTTATGCCGATGCCCCGACCGGGCAGAGCAAGTCCGCCGCCGTGGCTGGTAATACGACGCAGGAGGCTGCTCCGGCGCCTACTCCCGCGCTGGTGCCCGGCCCGGAACGACTGGCGCAACTCGATACACAGCAGCCAAAGTCGGACGTCGTGCAAGAACCTGTCGCTACTGTCGCGCCGGAAGCGCCTGTAACAGCACCCTCTGTCGATCCGGCGGAACCGCCGCCCGGCGCCGTGGAGTCTCTGCGCGCGGCAATCATCGCGTCACTCAAGCAAAATCCCGAAATCCAGATCGCCCTCGCGCGTCAGGATGACGCTCGCTACGGCGTGCATGAAGCATGGTCCGGCTATCTGCCGCATCTCGATGCGACGGTCGCCTACGGGCGCGAATATAATGATCCGTACAACGCTAAGGGCGTAGGCTCGCCCAGTAACAGCACAACCCTGACCCGCAAGGAAGCGGCCTTGACGCTGAACCAGAATGTCTGGGATTTCGGTACTACGGTGAACGACATCCGGCGCGCCCGCGCGGCGTATAAGAGTGCGCAATGGGCGACGCGCGAGCGGATCGAGGCGATTTCCTACGACATTGCTTCGGCGTATATCAGCGTGCTGGAGCGCGAGAAGCTGGTCGGGCTGGTCGAGGAAGAGATCGCGGCCAACGAGAAGATACTGAAGATGGTGACGATCCAGGAGGATCTGGGCCTCACCACCCCGGCGGACGTCAGCCGCGCCAAGGCGCGCCTTGAAAATGTCCGCTCGAAGCTGCTCGACGCGAAAAGCGCGCTGCAACAGGCGCGCGAAGCCTATCGCCGTCAGACCGACCATCTTCCGGGCAAGACGGTAGACCTGCCGCCCGCTTCGGCCGCATTGCCGACTTCGGCGGAGGCCGCCGTGGCGATGATCGACGACCATAATCCGCGCATGGCGCAGGCGGTGCAGGACAGGCGTTCGCTCGATAAGCAGCGGGCGAGCCAGACCGGTACCTTTTTCCCGAAGATCGGCCTGATGGCGCAGGGCAACTGGAAGGATGATGTGCAGGGACCGACCAATTTCGCCAATGATGCGCGGGCGATGGTGACGGTCACCTACAGCTTCTTCAACGGCGGACGCGACATCGCGCTGCGCAACCGGCTGTCCGCGCGGCTGCGCGAGGCGGACTATGAGCTGGACAGGCGGAGACGAGAAATATCTCAGGATATTCGAATTGATTTCAATGCATTGGACGCCGCTCGTCAGAAAATTTCGAAGATAGAGAGCGAGATTGTATCGGCCCAAAAGGTGGACGAGCTTTACCGTCAGCAATTCCGCGAAGGCCGTCGCTCGGTGTTCGATCTGCTCGACAGCCAGCAGATCCTGTTCGACGCAAGGGCGCGCGAGCTCACCAACAATACGGACAAGATGCTGGCCGAATTCCGCGTGTTGCAACAGCTGGGCGGCCTGTTCGACCTTGTCAGCGAGGGCGAGCCTTTGCCGCGCATCGTCACCCCCGCGCCCGGTTCGGGTGAGTGAACAGGAATATTCGCGTTCCTAACCCCCTATAAACCAAAGAAAACCCGCGTTTTCCCGGCATGGTAAATGGCGCGTTTACCATAAGGTAAGACAAATCCGCGATACTCCGAGCGTCGACACCGGGGAATGATTGAATGGCCAGAATCAATGGCGTGAAGACTGAAGGCAAGGCGAAAGGCCTGCCCGACATGGAGCAGAAAGCCCATGCCGCTGCCCCTGCGGACAGCCCACCCGACATTGCCGGAGACGCCGCCGTCATTTCCGTGGGCACCGCCAACTATGGCGCCGCGAAGGTCGTCACCCTGTCGGCCGACGACAAGGCCGAACTTGGCATCCCCTTCGCCCCGTTCAAGGTCGAAATCGTCGACATCGACGTTGTCCTGATCTTCGAGGATGGCAGCAGGATCATCATCCCCGGCATGGCGCTGGCGGCCTTTTCCGGCCACAAACCGATATTGGTTTTCACCGACAAGCAGATCTCCGCCGATCAGGCGGTGGCGACCGTGGGCGAGATCAAGGAACAGATCGCGCCGGTAAAGCTCGCGCTTTCGTCGATGCAGTCCGACGATGCGAGCGACAGCAAATCCGATGGCGACAAGCCGGAGGACGCGGGCGGCATCCAGCCCGGCCAGTCGGCGTCCACGCAGGCGGAAAATGCAGCCCAGGAAGAGCAACAGCACAAGTTCGATCAAGAATCCAAGATCCTGACCGAAAAGATCAGCAACACTTCCGGTTCGTCCAATGCCTCTCCCGGCGTGATCTCGGCGGCGGCGGTGGAGCCCAATCCCGGCGATGCCATCGGCGCGCCGGGCATCGGCAAGCTGGTGCCCAAGCTGGTTTTCACCCTCTATAACGAGGAAGGCGTCACCACCAGCACCGTGAACGGCGCGACCACGATCAAGGGGTCCACCGGCGGCCCCGGCAGCTCGACCGACAAGGCCTATGCCGCACAGTCGGCGAAGGAGCAGATTACCGGCACGGCTGGCAATGACATCATCTATGCCGACAATCCGGCGCAGGCGCCCGCGGGCACGACGCTGCGCACCCTTCATGTCGAGGCGATGGTTCCGGCCAAGGGCTTGAGCCTGCTCCAGATCACAATTCCCTCGCTGCCGCCCGGTTATTCGATCGCCAACGGCACGCTGACTGACAAGGGCTGGGTCGTCGACATCGCTGCGGGCGATATTGAAAAGGTGACGAGCCATGTCGATCCGGTGACGGGCCAGACGGTGCAATATCCCGTCAACCAGTCGCATTTCACCTTCGACCTTCAGCTTATCTATGAGGTTCCGCCTGCCGGAACGCCCACGGCTTCGAGCGGATTTCAGGGCGAGTTCTTCCTGCCTGTGCAGCTCGGCCTGTCCGAGGATGGCAAGAGCACGGCCAATGCCGTCGAGGTTTCGACGCCGTTCGGCATCAAGGTCGTAACCAGCGAAGCGGACATGACCGTCACCAATGTGGTGAGCGGCGATCCCATCTATGTGCTGTTCTCCAATCCTCCAGGCAATGTCATCCACGCGGGCGATGGCGACGACAAGATCATCGCGGGCATCGGCGACGACCAGATCGACGGCGGCGCAGGCCATGATGTCGTCAGCTATCAGCAGTCGGCTTCGGGTGTTGCCGCGAACCTCGGCACAGGCGCGGGCCATGGCGGCGCGGCTGAGGGCGACAGCTATATCAATGTCGAGGGGCTGATCGGTTCGGCCCACGCCGACACCCTGACCGGCGACGCCCATGACAACAGCTTCGATGGCGGCGCGGGCGCGGACCATATCGATGGCGGCGCGGGCGTTGACACCGTCGATTATTCGCACGCCATAGACCCCGCAACGGCGGGCACGCAGGGCGTAGAGATATTCCTTGACGGCACGGCGTCTCATGGCGGCGAGGCCGAAGGCGATGTCCTCGTCAACGTCGAACATGTGATCGGCTCAAGCCGCGACGATATATTCCATGGCAGCTCCGGCGCGGAAACGCTGGACGGCGGCGCGGGCCTCGATACGGCGGACTATTCCGGCTCGGCTTCGGGCGTCGGTGTCTCGCTCGATGGCGCTCCCGGCACGGGCGGCGACGGCGCGGGCGATGTCATCATCAATGTCGAGAATCTCATCGGTTCCGCCTTTAACGACACACTCACCGGCAATGACGCCGACAATATCATTGTCGGCGGCGCGGGCGCTGACCATGTCGATGGCAAGGGCGGTATCGATACCGTCGATTTCTCCTCTTCGAGTGCGGCGGTCACGGTTTATCTCGATGGGCGCGCAGGTGTTGGCGGCGATGCGCAGGGCGATACCTATGCCAATATCGAGTTTCTTATCGGTTCGGACCATGCCGATCGCCTTGTCGGCGCCGTCGGTAGCCAGACGTTGCGCGGTGGCCTCGGCGATGATGTGCTGGAAGGCGGCGCGGGCGCCGATACGCTAGACGGCGGCGACGGATTCGACATCGCCAGCTATGCGGGCGCGGTGAACGGCGTTCAGGTTGCGCTCGATGGCTCGACTCTGGTGGGCGGCGATCCCGTCGGCGATATATTCATCAGCATCGAGGGGCTGGAAGGCTCACTGTTCGACGACGTGCTGATCGGCACAGCCGTCAATGACACATTGCTCGGCAATGATGGCGACGACACGCTGCTGGGTCTTGGCGGTTCCGATCTGCTTGATGGCGGCGCGGGCTTCGACATGGTCGACTACAGCCTGTCGCGCTTTGCCGTGACGGTGCGGCTCGATGGCGGCCTCTCCGAAGGCGGCGATGCGGACGGCGACACGCTGGTCAGTATAGAACATGTCGTCGGCTCCGCGCTGGATGACATCCTTGTCGGCGGTGCGGGCGACGAACGGCTCGAAGGGCGCTCTGGCGACGATATTCTCATCGGCGGTGCGGGCGCGGACATCCTTCAGGGCGGCACTGGCCTCGACACGGCAGATTACAGCGGCTCACTTTCCGCCGTAACGGTTGCGCTCGACGGATCGCTGGGGCAGGGCGGCGATGCGCAGGGCGACCAGCTTTCCGGCATCGAGCGGCTGGTCGGCTCGGCTTTCGGCGATCGTCTCACCGGCGACGATGGCGCCAATATCCTGCGTGGCGGCGATGGCGACGATATGCTTGTCGGCGGCTTTGGCGCGGACCAGCTTCAGGGCGAGGGCGGCTTCGATACCGCCGATTATTCGGCGGCGCAGGGCGCTGTCACGGTCCGGCTCGACGGCAATGCCTCGACAGGCGATGTGGCCGAAGGCGACCGGCTTTCGGGCATAGAGCGGGTGATCGGCGGCGCCTATGCTGATACGCTGATCGGCGACAGCGCGGATAATGTGCTCGATGGCGTCGCGGGTGACGACACGCTGCGCGGCGGACTTGGCGCGGACAGCCTTGTCGGCGGCGCGGGGCTGGATACGGCGGATTATTCGGACTCGACGCAGGGCGTCACCGTCGATCTCGCGGCGGGATCCGGCAGCGGCGGCACGGCGCAGGGCGACACATTTTCGGGCATCGAAAACCTCTCCGGCTCCAGTTATGACGACATATTGACCGGCGATGCGGGCGCGAACCGCCTTTCGGGCGGCGCGGGCAACGACATGCTGGCGGGCGGCGCGGGCGCGGACCTTCTCGAAGGCGGCAGCGGCTTCGACATCGCTGATTATTCCGCCTCTTCCGCGGCCGTGCAGGTTTCGCTAGACGGCAGCGCGGGCGCGGGCGGCGATGCGCAGGGCGACAGCCTGATCGAGATCGAGGGCGTCACCGGATCTGCCTTCGACGACACTCTCACAGGCAATGACAATGCCAACCAGCTCAGTGGCGGCGCAGGCGACGACACGCTGCGCGGCGGGCTGGGCAGCGACGAGCTGATCGGCGGAGCGGGCTTCGACACCGCCGATTATTCGCAATCGGCCTCCGCCGTCATCATTTCCAACGATGGCAATATCGGCCTTGGCGGGGATGCGCAGGGCGACCGGCTGAGCCAGATCGAGCGCATTGTCGGCTCGTCGTTCGATGACCGTATCGGTGGCGGCACCGGAGACGACACGCTGGTCGGAGGCCTCGGCAACGACACGCTCGAAGGACGCGCGGGGGCGGATGCGCTCGATGGCGGTGCGGGCATGGACATTGCCGATTACAGCAATTCGGCTTCCGGTATCGTCGCGGGCCTCGATGGCCGCGCGAACAGCGGCGGCGATGCGGCGGGCGATGTTTATACCAATATCGAGGGGCTTTCCGGCTCCGCCTTTGCTGATACGCTCTATGGGTCGGCCAGCGATGACATAATGCGCGGGCAGGGCGGCAACGACATGCTGGTCGGTTCGCTTGGCGCCGACGAGATGACCGGCGGCGCGGGCTTCGATACGGTCGATTATTCCGTATCGGGAGCGGCTGTGGCCGTCAATCTCAGCACCAGCAGCGCATCGGGCGGGGATGCGGCGGGCGATACGCTTTCGGGCATAGAGCGCGTGATCGGTTCGGCTTTCGACGACAGCCTGATTGGCAGCGACAATGCCGACACGCTCGAAGG
>CAYOZY010000143.1:0-7322 GCA_964408525.1 uncultured Sphingobium sp.
CAGGCAGATATCAAGGTCCTTGCGCATCCAGTCCACCGCGAAACCGAAGTCGAATTCGTCCTTCGCCATCGTGCCCCAGCGGTTCACCATCTGCCAGCTTTGCGCCGCGCCGCCGGATATGGCTTCGAACACCTTGTCGAGATCAAGATCGGCTGCCTGCGCGAAACGGAGCGCTTCGGATAACCCCTGAAGCACGCCGGCGATGGCGATCTGGTTCACCATCTTGGTGGTCTGGCCCGCGCCCGCCGGGCCGACATGAACCACCCGCGCGGCATAGCTCTGCATCGCTAGGCGAGCAGCCGCCACGGCAGGCTCGGTGCCGCCGCACATCACCGACAATGTGCCGTTTTCCGCGCCCGCCTGTCCGCCCGACACCGGCGCATCGACACAATGTATGCCCCGGCTTTCGCCCTCGACGAACAATTGCCGCGCGATCCTTGCGGAAACCGTGGTGTGATCGATGAACAGGCTGCCCTGCGCCATGGTGCGGAAGGCGCCTTCCTTGCCCAGCGTGACTGCCGCCAGATCGTCGTCATTGCCGACGCAGGTAATGACGATTTCCGCGTCCTGCGCGGCCTGCGCGGGCGTTACGGCCATGTCGCCGCCATGTTTTTCCACCCATGCGCTTGCCTTTGCCATGGTGCGGTTGAACACCGTGACGGAGTGGCCCGCCTTCGCGAGATGCCCCGCAACCGGCCCGCCCATCACTCCCAGCCCGATAAATGCTATTTTTGCCATGGCCGATGCATAGACATTCTTTCGCCCAGCGCATAGGGCGTGTTTTGGCTGAATTTTATCGAACCCAAGGGGTGATCGTTCCGATGGAACAGGGCGAAAAGCTTCGCGAAAATGATGCATTGGCACCGTTGCCGCTAACGATAGCGGATGTGCGCGCGGCGCATGAGCGCATCCGCGGCGCCATTGTGCGTACGCCGACGCTGCTCAGCAAGACCCTCTCGGCCATTGTCGGCGCGGAGGTCTGGCTGAAGTTCGAAAATCTTCAGTTTACGGCGGCCTATAAGGAGCGCGGCGCGCTTAACCGGCTGCTGACGCTCGAGGAGGAGGCGCGCGCGCGCGGCGTGATCGCGGCTTCGGCGGGAAATCATGCGCAGGGTCTCGCCTATCATGGCGCGCGGCTTGGCGTGCCTGTGACGATCGTCATGCCGAAATCGACGCCGACCGTGAAAGTCAGCCAGACCGAGGGCCATGGCGCGACCGTCATTCTTCATGGCGAAACCTTCGATGAAGCATACGCCCACAGCCGTGCGCTGGAGAAGGAGCGGGGACTGACCTTCGTCCACCCGTTTGACGATCCGGCGGTGATGGCGGGGCAGGGCACCGTTGCTCTGGAAATGCTGGAGGATGCGCCACAGCTCGATATGCTGGTCGTGCCGGTGGGTGGCGGCGGCCTGATTTCGGGCTGCGCGGTGGCGGCCAAGGCGGTGAAGCCGGACATCAGGGTGGTCGGAGTCCAGTCGAACCTCTATCCGGCGCTGTACTGTCTCAAGACCGGCAAGCAGATCGAGGGTGGCGGGGAAACGCTGGCGGAAGGCATCGCGGTTAAATATCCCGGCGTGCTCAGTTCGCAGGTCATTCTGTCGGTTGTGGACGAGATGCGGATCGTCAACGAATCGATCATCGAATCGGCGATCTCCTTGCTGCTCGACATCGAAAAAACACTGGTGGAGGGGGCCGGGGCGGCCGCGCTCGCCACTTTGTTGCCGACCAAGGATGGCAATTTCCGGCCCGAATTTCGCGGCCGCAAGATCGGCATCATCCTTACCGGCGGCAATATCGATCCGCGTTTTCTCGCCAATGTCATCCTGCGCAATCTTGCACGTTCCGGCAAGATCGGGCGCCTTTCCATCGTGCTGTCCGACAAGGCGGGTGCGCTCATGGAGGTGGCCAGCATTTTCAGCCGCTTTGACGCCAATATCATCGAGGTCGCCCACCAGCGCATCTTCGGCGTTCCCTCGGCCAAGAGCACCACCACCGAGATCGAATATGAGATCAAGGATCCGCGCGCGGCGATGGAGCTGGAACAGGCGCTGAGCGATGCGGGTTATGCGTTCGACCGGCTGACGATATCGGGCACGCGCAAGGGGCCGCGCGGCAGCCGGGCCTGAGCCTCGTCGCGCGCGCGGCACCCGACCATCCTGTCGCAAAGCGGTTGAAAACGCCCCGTAAATCTTTTTGTGGTAAATCTGCTTTTAATGGGGTTCGATGCTCGTCATACTCTGATGACGCAGCGAGAGTCTGCGACGTGTCGCCATTGCCGAGAGGGTTCAGAAACTTGACCGCGCCGTTTCGTTTTCCCCGTTTTTTCGTGACGAGCCCCAGCCCGTGCCCCTATCTTGCGGGCAGGAGCGAGCGCAAGGTGTTCACCGAGCTTTCGGGCGCCAACGCGGGCGAACTGAACGATGCGCTGGGAAGAATCGGCTTTCGCCGCAGCCAGAATGTCGCCTATCGCCCAAGCTGCGCCGATTGCTCCGCCTGTGTCTCGGTGCGCGTGGTGGCGGACGAGTTCAAGCCCAACGGCACGCAGCGCAGGCTGATCAAGCGCAACAGCGATCTGGTGGTGAGCGTCTGCAAGCCATGGTCCACTGAAGAGCAATATGCGCTGCTCCAGCGCTATCTCCACGCGCGCCACCCCGGCGGCGGCATGACCGAGATGGACGAGCTGGACTATGCCGACATGGTCGAACATTCGCCGGTGGACAGCTATGTCATCGAATATCGCGAGCCGAGCGTCGATGGATCGCCGGGGCGTCTCGTCGGCGCCTGCCTCACGGACAAGCAGGGCGATGGCCTGTCGATGATCTACAGCTTTTTCGAGCCGGACAGCGACGTGCGCTCCGGCATGGGCAACTATATCATCATGGACCATATCCTGCGCGCCCGGAAATCCGGCCTGCCTTATGTCTATCTGGGCTATTGGGTCGAAGGATCGGAGCGGATGCAGTACAAGGTCCGCTACCAGCCGCTCGAACGTCTGGGGCCGGGGGGCTGGATGCGCTTCGACGGCACGTCGGCTCCGGCCGCCAAAGGCGATCGCACAATGGCGGCCACCGCTTCCATGCCGCAGCCGGTGAGCAGCAGTCCTGCCGTTATCCAGCCGCGCGAGCTGGCGGAACTTTTCCGAAAATAGGATTTGGCCCGACGCTTCGGCTTGAAGGGGTTTTCCGCGCATATTGACAGTTGGCGGCCGCAAACTATGGTGCAGCGCACAATGAACTGTGCCCCTCATTTAGCGAATCCTGTGAAATGCCTGAACACCGATTGAAACTGATGGAAGCGATTGCGCGGCAAAAGGTCGTGACGGCGCACTATAATGGCGGAGTGATGCGGCTCGCGCCGCATGTTTTGTTCGAGCGGCGCGGCGAGCTGTTCGTCAGCGCGCTGAATATGAACAAGAACTGGCGTTCACTGGAAGAGATGCGGCTGGGCCATTTCAAACTGGCCGGCCTGAGCATGACCGAGCTGACCGAGGACGGGTTCGATCCTCTGCCCGATTATGAACCGGCTGTGCCGCAGGAAGAGGACCTGCTCGTTCTGGCGGTGTAGGGAGCGAGGCGCCTTTATAACTCCCGCAGCCAATATTGCATCGGCTTGGGTGTTTCGCCTTCCTCGCCATGCTCTTTCCAGCTCAGGCTGGTGACAAAGCCTTCCAGCGGCGTATAGCCGCGCTTGCGCCAGAATTCGTCGAGAGGGCGATAGCCGACAGGGCGAGCCGGATGGCTTTCGGGCCGGATAACCGCCGCAAAAGTGGCTGCTCTCGCATCGCAGGCGCGGGCCTTTTCTTCCCGATAGTCGAAAAAGGCATGGCCTATGCCGCGGCCGCGATATTCGGGCAGCAAGACGCTTTCCCCGAAATAGAACAGCCGGGAAATGTCCATGTCGCGCTGTTCGAAGGGCGCGCGAAATTCGGGTTTTTGCACCCTCATGGGCGAAGCGGTTGCCGCGCCCACGATACGCAAGCCGTCATAGGCGGCGACGAGCACGCTGTCCGGCGCGGCCATGAACTCTTCAAGATAGCTCGCCTCATAGGCCGGATCGCCATCATATAAATAGGGAAAGGCCGAGAAAACGGCGATCCTGAGCGCCGCGAGATCCTGCATGGCGGATCGAATGTCGTCTCCGCCAAGGGGACGGACAACCAAGCTCATCCGCCGACCTGCCGGGTCCAGTCGGCCAGATTATAATAGACGCTGATGCGGCTGATCCGGCCATCGGCGAGGTCGAACAATGCCGCGGCGGGCAGGACATAGCGCTGGCCATTGGCTTCCGGGAGGCTGTCGTCTGTCATGAGATATTCGCCATGAACGACGAACTCGGCGGCGGCACGCTTGCCATCGTCGCTCGCCATCACCGTGATGTTTTCCAGCCGCTCGCGATAGCAGCGGTCCATATGATCGAGGAAGGCGCGGAACGCCGCCTTGCCGGTCTGGCGATCCCCCTGGTTTATGTCATGGGCGATGTCGTCTGTCAGGCATGCGAGCATGGCTTCGCTGTTTCCTGTGTTGAAGGCGGCATAATAGCTGCCGACAAGTTCTATCGCTTCCTGTCTGGTCAAGGCTGGTCTCTATATTACGGGAACGAAGCAGCTATGGGTTTCAGGCCGCGATGTCGTAAGGAACGATCTCGCCCTCCAGGTAGAGCTTGCGCGCTTTTGAGCGGCTGAGCTTGCCCGAAGAGGTGCGCGGCAGGGTGCGCGGCGGCACCAGCTCGACCACGCAGTTCATGCCGGTGATGGCGCGGACGCGCTCGCGGATCTGGTCGCGCAGTTTCGCGCGCTCGGCATCGTCGGACGTGCGGCAGTGAACGAGCACGGCGGGGGCTTCCTCGCCGCCCGGAGTGGTGATGGCGAAGGCGGCGATATCGCCCTGCTTGAAGCCGGGGAGCTGCTCCACCGCCCATTCTATGTCCTGCGGCCAGTGGTTCTTGCCGTTGATGATGATCATGTCTTTGGCGCGGCCGACGATGTAGAGATAGCCGTTCGACATATAGCCCATGTCGCCGGTGTCGAGCCACCCGTCGGCCATGCAGGCTGCGGTGGAGTCCTCGTCGCGAAAATAGCCGACCATCAGCGAGGGGCCGGTGGTCCACACCTTGCCGATCTGGCGCTCGGCCATCGGTGCGCCGTCCTCGTCGCGGATTTCCACGACCATATCCTTCACCGGCTTGCCGCAATTGACGATGGCGCGATAGCGCTGCGGCCTGTGGTCCGCCGCATCGCCGCCCGAAAGGTCGGTTTCTTCGACCAGCTCGACATGGATGCCTTCGCCCGGCGGCATGATGGTGACGGCGAGCGTCGCTTCGGCAAGGCCATAGCTCGGCAGGAACGCCTTGGGCGAGAAGCCGGCGTCGGCAAAGGCATCGACGAAGCTCTGCATCACATCCGGGCGGATCATGTCCGCGCCATTGCCCGCGAGTCGCCAGCGCGACAGGTCGAAGCGCTCCGAAGCCCTGGTCTGGCTGGACATGCGCCGCGCGCAGATGTCGTAGCCGAAGGTCGGGGAGTAGCTGATCGTGGTGCCCTCATTGCGGCTGATGAGGTCGAGCCATGCGAGTGGACGGCGCGCGAAATCCTCGGTCTTGAGATAATCGACCGTTACCTGATTGGCGACGGGCGAAAGAAAGCAGCCGACAAGCCCCATGTCATGATACCAGGGCAGCCATGAAATGCAGCGGTCGCTTTCCTGAACCTCCATGCCGTGGCTGTGCGCTGAAAGGTTCGAAAGAAGTGCCTTGTGCGTGACGGCGACGCCATGGGGAAAGCGGGTCGATCCGCTCGAATATTGCAGATAGGCGATGTCGTCCGTGCTGGCGACGGGCAGCGGGCAGGGGAGCGCCTCGCGCGCGATGAAAGCTTCATAGGCCATCGGCTCGACGCCATTGATGCGCGCCGCTTCGCCCGCCATTTCGGCAAGCTCAGCCGGAAAGAACAGCATTTTCGGATCGCAGCTCTGCAGCTGGACCGAAAGCTGGTCGATATAGCTTTCCTTGCCGCCAAAGCTGGTCGGCAGAGGCAGCGGGACAGGCCATGCCCCGGCATAGATGATGCCGAAGAACAATTGCGCGAATTCCGGTCCGGTTTCCGCGACAAGCGCGATGCGATCCTGCGGCTTGATGCCATGCGCGATCAGGCGATAGGCGCAATCGATCGCGTCGGCGCGCAGTTCGGAATAGGGATAGGGCCGCGCAAGATTGCCGCGGGCGTCATGAAAGTTAAACCCGCGGCTGCCATTGGCGGCATAGTCCAGAGCTTCGCCCATGGTCGCGAAGTCGGAAAAGCGGCGGGTCTGGCTGTCCCGCGTGGGAAGAGGGCTGGGTGCGGGAGCCGATGCGGCGCCTTGCGCAGCGACGGGCGTGGCCGATGGCTTTGCCAGAACCGTTGTGTCTGTCATCTCCATTTCGGCCAATGGCATATTCCTTTTCTTGTCGCGTCCCGATGGCCGCCTCTTTGCGGAGGCCATGATTTCAATGCCCTGAACGAAAAAGGTTCAGGCTCAGGATGACGCATCTAACGCATAACTCAAGTTCAAATTCAGACCCGACTGTGGCACAAAAGTGGCGCATGGCACGATATGGCACCCGAAACAAGCAATCGGCGCTCGATTCGCAAGGGTTGCGCGACCTCGCGCTCGCCTATGTGGGGCGTTATGCCACCAGCCGAGAAAAGCTGTGCCGCTATCTGGGGCGCAAGCTGCGCGAGCGGGGCTGGGAGGGCGAGGGCGAGCCGGAGATCGAGGCGCTGGCCTCGCGTTTCGTGGAATTGGGATATATTGATGACGGCGCCTATGCGCGCATGAAGGGCGCGGGCATGGAGCGGCGCGGGCTGGGCGCACGTCGCATAGGCGCGACGCTCAGGGCCGATGGCATTGGAGAGCGAGACAGCGCCGAGGCACTGGATCACGCGCGCTCCGGCGCATGGGATGCGGCGGCCATACTGGCGCGAAAAAGGCGCATCGGTCCCTATGCCGCCGAACTGGCCGACGCACCGACGCGCGAAAAACAGATTGCCGCCTTTCTGCGCGCGGGCCATAGCTTTGCCACCGCGCGGGCGTGGGTTCACGCCGCGCCGGGCGAATTCCCTGACAATGAGTTTTCGAACGGAGCGAATGAATGAGGCAGTATCCGGTTCTGATCTGTTGCGCTCTGGCCATCGCCTGTTCGCCCTCGCAGAAAGCGGAGCAGGAAGCGACGAACGATGCCGTCGCGAATGGCGAGGCGCAGCATCTTCCTAAAGTGCCGCTCCTCATCCGCCATGGCGAGAGCGCGCCGGACCGATGAAGCGATCGTCGACGACGGCGCACGCTCGG
>CAYOZY010000144.1:0-4808 GCA_964408525.1 uncultured Sphingobium sp.
TACCCGCTTGGGGAATTGCCCGGCCTTTTCCAATCGTGCGATGTGCTGCGGTGAATACAGGACTAGTTCCTTCACTTGACGCTTTGATAGTATCCTCATCACGATAGTTCCCATGAAGGGAGCATCGCGACGCCCCGGTTACGACAATACCCCGAGGTATGGCGACACTATCAGGATCGTCGGGAGTCGCCAAATCTGAGTATGGCGGAACATAGGAGCACGCCTATTGCTGTTACCTATACGCTACCTGAACATTTCCAGGTAGCAGTCAAATGTGGTCTAAGTGCTTGAAATTCTGGAGCGGGCGAAGGGATTCGAACCCTCGACCCCAACCTTGGCAAAATATTTCAGCCACTTTTCCAAAACTCTCCTGAGTACGATTAACTACGCTAAATCAGATATTTATAATGTTCCTCTTTACGATTGTCTCCGCCCATAATACCCTCGAAACGCTTAAATCTGGAGACAAAATGGAGACAAAGCACCCCTCTGAAATCTTTGTCTCCAAATGGAGGGTCAAATATGCCGACAGCGAAGTTGAACAAGCGCAATGTGGACGCATTCGCGCCGCCTAAAGATAAACAGGCCGTCCTGTGGGACAGCGAGATTCGGGGTTTCGGCTTGCGGGCGCTTCCGTCGGGGCTCAAGACCTTCATCGTTCAGTACCGCAACATCGAAGGGATCAAGCGGCGTATCAATCTCGGTCGCTATGGTGTCATCACGACGGAGCAGGCTCGGGATCTGGCGAAGATTAAGCTTGGCGAAGTTGCTGGTGGTCAGGACCCGGCAGAGGCAATTCATCAGGCCCGCAGTGGCATGACGGTCGCCGAGATCTGTGACTGGTATCTGGTTGAAGCCCGCGCCGGCAACATTCTTGGCCGCAAGAACCGTCCAATCAAGGCCTCCTCGCTCGCGATGGATGAGAGCAGGATCAACACTCACATCAAACCGATTCTTGGCCATCGCATGGCGAAAAGGCTGACAATCGCGGATGTCGAGCAGATGCAGGCTGATGTCCGGGACGGGAAAACTGCCAAGGCTAGAGGTAAAGGCCGTGGTGGTCGGCCCGCTGGCGGGCCTGGCGTCGCGTCGCGATGCCTCGGGTCGCTGCAAGCCATTTTGGGTCATGCCAAGCACAAGGGGCTGATTGCGGAGCACCCAACCAGAGGAGCCAAGAAACTCGCAATCAACAAGAAGACGAGACGGCTCAGCACTGCCGAACTCGTCGCGTTCGGCAAAGCCATCGCCTATGCCGAACGTAATGGCGAAAATCCGACAGCACTTGCAGTGGTGCGGACACTTGCGCTGACAGGATACAGACGGGAAGAGGCGCAGTCGATGAAGCGCGCCTGGGTGCATGCGGAGGGTGGGTTTGTCTCCTTCCCGGATACCAAAACCGATGCACAGGTCCGCTCGATCGGCCCAGAAGCACTGAAGGTCGTTCTCGCTCAACCCGAGATCGTTGGTAACCCCTACGTGTTCCCGTCAATGACGGGCGCTGGCGCATACCAGGCTGCACCAGCCTGCTTCCGGAGAGTTTGTCAGTGGGCGGGAATTGAGGGCGCCACACTGCATACCCTTCGCCACACTTTCGGCAGCATCGCGGGCGAACTCGGATTCACGGAACTGACGATACGGGCCATGCTCGGGCATGCTTCGCAGAACGTCACGCAGGACTACATCCATATCGATGAAGCTCTGAAGCTAGCGGTGCGCAAAACTTCAGACGAGATCGCCCACCTGCTTGCCGAAGGCGCTGCATCGTTGCGCCCAGTCAGGCAAACGTCGGCAATTGAAATTTAACCTTGAAGGTGTATTTTTGGAAGCCAAATACAGCATTTGGCGCTGGGGTTTGCCGGTGAGATGCTTAACGATATTCGATCGACATCGGGCAAGGAGGTTTGAAGATGGGTCAGACTCGCTTTCATCCCAAGACCGGTGATGTGCTTCGGCGTGACGCCCGGATGCAAACGCTGAGCGTTGGCTCGTTGTCACGCGAAGTGGAGGTGCCGGGCTGGTATCCTGAAGGCGATGGCGATTCCATCCATTCGGGCGCTGAACTTCAAGCATTGGATCAAGCCTATCTCGAGTTGCGAGCGGCCTATGCCGCACGGGTCAAGGCCGTGCGCAAGAAGCTTGGCCTCACCCAAGAAGAGGCGGGTAGGATCATTGGCGGCGGACGGCGAGCGTTCCAAAAGTATGAGCGTGGTACAATGCAGCCCAGTGAAGCTGCGGTTGGCTTGATTGAGATTCTTGATCGCCATCTGGAAGAGGTCACAACTCTCCGCAATATCCGACGGTAGGCCAGTAAGAGGCGCTTCCAGGACGCTGTCCGAAAAATGTATACGCATTTCGGACATGCTGCGGGATCAAGCAGAAATAGCCTAGTCCAGAGGTGGGTCGGTGCTTGCCCTCAGCGGTGTGCTCCGCACCGCACCTGCTTGCGGAATTAACGTGCATGTGAGATGCGAGATAATTCTTGCATATCACATCCACCCGTGGGATTAACGCGCATCTGAAGTGCGAGATAATCCTATGACAGTCCATCTGGTTGGCGAAACGATCGATGCCAAGCGCGCGCACCAGTGCGCGCAAGCGGGCGAGCTCGTCCAGCTCGTGCGGGGCATATATGTCGATCAAGATGTCGATGCGGACGCTGCCATAATGGGCCACGCGATCCGCATCGCACAGTATCTCTATCCCAATGCCTATCTGTCGTCGGCGAGCGCGGTCCTGCTTGCTCCGACAGCCGATGGCAGGCTGTTTATAAGCGGAAAACGCAACCAACGCACGCGGCTGCGCAGCCTAGAGATCGTCCAGAACGAAGCGCCGAAGCACCCTTCTACCGCGTCAGCTGTGGTTGGGGATGATCTGGGCGAACTACGCATCCACGCATCTTCCCCGCGGCAACGCTTTCTGGAAGCATTTCGGCTGCGAAGCGAACATGCCAGCGCCATCACGGCCGAGATGCGCGTCCAACTGGCTGCGCGTCTCGTCGAGGAGCACGGCACGCCTAAGGAAGCAGCCGATGCCGTCTGGGCACTGGCCCGCGAAAATGGCTGGTATCGCGAAGGCGAAGCCGCTGAACGCTTCCTTATGGCGCAGCCGGGTACGGCCAAAGCGCCCATAAACAAGGCAGCGCTGGATCTGATGATCGCCTGGCATGGCGAGCCGCTCGGGAACCTCGCCCATGACGGCTTTGAGTGGCGCTGGAAGCCGGCCCGGCGCTCAGGGCCGACGCTCATCCGGGAGACAACGCCCGGCAAACTTCCGGCTTTTGTCGAATCCCTCCTGCCGGAAGGCTGGCTCGCAAAGGTGCTTCACGAGCGGGACGAGCGCGAAGCTTTGAAGCGTGGACGGCGTTATATGTCCAACGTCGCTGTGGTCGAGACGCGCGACGAGTTGACGGCACTACCGGCTGACATTCTCACGACGAAGCTGAGCGGCTTTGTCGAGGCAGGCCGTTTCACTGGCCACTATGATGGCCCGGCGCGCGGTGCCATCGAGGAGAGTTTCGAGCAAAACCTCGCGCGCATATTCGCGCGCGCCGAAACACCGCGCTTGTCGGGTGTTCAGATCAAGGCGCCGATGCATCTGGCACCCGATGGCACACTCCTTCCGGCCATCGATCTGCCATTTACCCATATCCTCAAACCAGCAGGCACCGCTGGCTTCGAGATGCTGCCGATCGTGGAATGGCTCTGCCTTGAACTTGGCCGCGCTGCAGGCTTTGCCGCGCCTGATGTCGCCCTGACGGCGATGCCCGATGGCATGGCTCCCGCGCTCATTGTAGAGCGGTTCGACATCCGCCTGGAGCCGGATGATCAGAGGCGGATCGCGCTTGAGGATTTCTGCTCGATCCTCGATCTTCCTGCCTCTGCCAAATATGACGGGACGATAGAGCGGATGGCGCGCGGACTGCGGCCGCTGTCGACCGACCCTGCAGCGGATCTCGATATCCTGTTCCGCCGTGCGGTTTTTGCCTGGCTGATTGCCGATGGCGATATGCACCTCAAAAATCTCGCGCTGCTCAAAATCGCCGAACCGAATGCCAAGGCTTTCACCTCGGTTCGCTTCGCTCCGCTGTATGATGCGGTCACGACGCGGGTATTCCCGGGTCTTGGCGGCGATCGCATGGCGCTCAAGCTGGGTGGCAAGGATGATCGGCTGACGCGCCGGGATTTCATGACGCTGGCACGCACGATCGGCCTGCCGCAAGGTGACGCGGAAAGGGCCATTGCCGAATTGACCGGCAGCCTCGCACAAGCCGTCGGAACCGTCCGGCTCCCGGCCTTTGCGGCGGAGGGCGAGGTTGCCGCTACCGTCCAGGGCCAGGTATTGGCTCTGACCGGCGAGCGCTGCGCCGCGCTCGCTGGCGATGAGGGTTAGGGTAGCGGGCGCTCGTCAGCACAGTGCAGACAAGCGCCCGCCTTTTGCTACATCGCCCAGCGGATTCGGGCGAAAGCGGAGCGGCCTGCGCCTGGCAAACGTGATCCCAACGGGACATCGGACCCTGTTATCCGGTTATATCCGGCCAGATGATCGAGATAGTAGGTGTCGAACAGATTCTCGATGCCAAGATCGAGCCGGACACCGTCGCGTATCAGCCAGTAGCCAGAGATGTTGGCAAGGACATAGCCAGCGCTCGGCGCCTCAGTATTGGTAGCGGACACATGGTGCTGCCGGGCGATGAACTGGCCTTCGACCGAGATCGACCAGCGGCTTTCCTCCCAGCTCACTGCCAGACGTCCGTTGGCAGGTGCCATCCGGTAGAGATTGTCGGCAATGTCGGTGCGTTCAGCACGCAC
>CAYOZY010000144.1:4818-7316 GCA_964408525.1 uncultured Sphingobium sp.
GGCGACACCGTCAAGGCGCAGCGGACCCGCAATCTTTGCGCCGAACGCGATATCGGCGCCCCATATGCGCGCATCAGTGTTGGCAAAGCGCAGCGGCGTGGGATCACCGCTGCCATTTGATACGATTTCAACCGGGGTGTTAAGAATGCCGGGAGTGGTGTCGAACGGTATACCCTGAATGAAATCGTTGATCCGGCGATAGTAGATGACCGGTCGGGCGTAGGCAGTGACACCCTGCCAGTCGACGCCAAGCTCTGCGATCCAAGCTTTTTCGATTTTGAGATTGACGTCGCCGACATAGATGTTCCCGTCGGCGAGACCACCGCTGGCTTCAGTGGGCAACCAAGAATAGCGCTCGATCAGGCTGGGTGCGCGCGTCTTGTGCGCGAGTGTCAGCCGCGGAGTGAATGCATCCATCTCTGCCCATAGCCGGAGCGATGCATCGACGCTGGTGCCCGACCAGTTGCGGTCGGCCAGTGCAAAGGCATTGGCCAGATTGACCGGACCGGCCGGAACCCCGGGGCCAAAGCGCGATGGGCCGGTCGATGCGCCGTGGCGGTCGATGCGTAGTCCCAGTTCGGATTCAATAGCACCAAAGCCGCTCCGCCATTCGACAAAGCCGCCGACCCGGTCGCTGCTGGCCCGATCAAGCGGATGGATGAAGAAGGCTGGAGACAAGGGATTATAGAGCACATAGCCCTTGTCGATCAGCTCGAAATCACCGCCGACCCGGATGTGGCGATCTGCCGAACCAAAGCGCAGCGACGCATCGGCGGCCATTGTGTCGGCATAGGTGTCTGACTGCCGGGTCATTGCGATTATTGGCGCGGGGCGTAGTTCATAGTTGTTCATGCGGTGGGACACACCGGTGTAATTGGCGTGGACTTCCAGCCGCAGGTCGTCGTTCAGATCACCTTCAAACCCTGCGCGGGCAAAGTCGGTGTGGAAATAGACAATGTCCATGGCGAACGGCGGGTTGCCCGAGCGGCCGGTATCTTGCCGCCGATATTCGAGACTGAACTCGCCGGGCCCCGCGCGAAAGCCAGCCTGAACGCCATAGACTGTGCGATGAAATGACGTGCTGCCAATGCGCCCGCCGGGGAAGCGGATGTCGTCACCGGCTTCATAGGAGCCAATCACGCCGAGGCGCAGGCTGTCGCTGGCGAGAGCCACAAGACCGCCAATGGCCACACTGTCATCGACGCTGCGATATTGGCTGGTCAGGTCGATCTGTGGTGACAGGCTGGAGCCGTCGCCAAAGCGCGCATGTTTGAGGATGGTGTTGACGCCGCCGCCCAATCCCGGGCCGTCACGCACAGGGGAAATGCCGCGTGCGATCTCGATCCTGTCGATCAGCATCATCGGTGCATAGTGCATTGCCGGGTCCATGGCGTTGGGGCCACCTGTCGCGAAACGTTGGCCATTGATCCGCAGCAGGATGCGCTCGCCAAACAGGCCGCGCATCTGCACCTGGCCGGAAAGCGTGCCATTCGCGACGACAGCCGCGCCGGGCTGACGCGCAATAAAGGCCGCGCCATCGGGGCCGGTGGACAGTTCCTCGTCAGCTTCGGTCGCGGCATCGGTGGCCGTCAGGCGCGGCGCTGTCACGACGATGGTGTCAGCTGATTGTTCATCGCCTTCAGCGGCAAAGGCAGGCGTGGCAGCGGTCAGGGCGACCGCCAAGCTTAAGAGTGAAGTCTTCATGGTTCAGATCATTCGCAAAACATGCAAAGTCGTGCCGCCCGCATCGAAGATGCCGGTTCGGGTGACTTGCCTTGAAATTGATGCGGAGCTCAGGCGCGATTGTGGCCCGGATCAGTCCGCAGGTTCAGGTCGTTTTGTCAGGCGAATGATGGAGGGCCACGCAGTGGCGGGCGCAGATGCGCAAAGCGCCGATGCACCGGCAACGCAACGAGACGTGCGCTCGTGATGAGGATGAATGCGAGTGCCAATGCGAGCAAAAGGCCATCCGCCCCCGCGATCAACGCCATCGACAGGGCGGAAAAGGCGCAAGGTGGATTCTTCTGGCTATGATCGCCTGAGCGGTCCTGCCCATTGCCCGATCGCGGCACCACAATCTCGATGGTGCTGTGCTCGTTTTCGAAACCCGAACAAATCTGAACGCTTAGTGTGAGCGCTGAGGGTGCCACCATATAGCCCGCAGGGATCAGTCCGCGAACGAGCAGGGCGATCGCCACAAGCACCATCGCCCATGTTCGCCGCTGGAAAGTGAAGGTGCGCAAGGTGTTCATTCGCGCCGCCACTTAGCTCTTGTCTTGAAGGTTGTCACGGAGGTCATATTCCGAACGATGCTTCTGGCTCATGATGACCCGGTGTTTCCTCAACCGTATGGCCGTCTCGAATATTATAGAGCCGCTTGAAGGTCGGGATGATCTTTTCATCATGAGTGACGATGATGATCGCGGTATCAAACTGCCTGGCCATGTCAATGAGCAGCCCCACAACCGCGAGGGCCCTTTGACCATCTAGCGGCGCAG
>CAYOZY010000145.1:0-7147 GCA_964408525.1 uncultured Sphingobium sp.
GCCGCCTGGTCCGATGTCGCCCGGCGCATCGCTCATGAAATCAAGAACCCGCTCACCCCGATCCAGCTCGCGGCCGAGCGGCTCCAGCGTCGCTACGCCGACGAGATTTCCAGCGATCGAAGTACCTTCACCCGCCTTACCGAAACGATCGTGCGGCAGGTGGGCGATTTACGGCGCATCGTCGACGAATTCTCCTCTTTCGCGCGCATGCCCAAGCCGGTGTTCCGCAGCGAAGCGCTGTCCGATATCGCGCGCCATTCGCTTTTCCTGCATGAAGTCGCTCATCCGGGCATTGCCTTTTCCTTCGCCTCCGAAATCGGCGACCGCGAAGTCATCTGCGACCGCCGCCAGATCGGGCAGGCGCTGACCAATATCGTCAAAAATGCCGTCGAGGCCGTGGAGGCCCGTTGCGCAGCAGAGCCGGACCACCATGGCGCCGTGGCCATGGCAATCTTGGAACAGGGCGGCAGGATATCCATCGAGTTGCGCGACAATGGCATTGGTCTGCCCGAAGAGCGCGAGCGGATCATCGAGCCATATATGACCACGCGCGCGAAAGGCACGGGCCTTGGCCTCGCTATAGTGCACAAGATCGTGGAGGAGCATGGCGGCGTCATGACGTTTGACGATATCGAAAATGGCGGAACACTGGTGCGGATCACGCTCGATCCCGATCATGCCGCTTTCGCCGAGGACAAGCCGGCATCGCCGGTCAGCAAAGGAGAGGCCGTGCCCCATGGCGCTTGATGTTCTGATTGTCGACGATGAGGAGGATATTCGCGAGCTGGTCGCGGGTGTTCTTGATGACGAGGGTTATGAAACGCGCACGGCCGCCAATGCCGATGCGGCGCTTGAGGCGCTGGCGGCGCGACGGCCCTCGCTGGTGCTGCTCGATGTCTGGCTTCAGGGGTCCCGGCTGGACGGTCTGGAAATTCTCGATGAAATCAAGAAGCTCGATCCGACGATCCCGGTGCTCATGATTTCCGGCCATGGCAATATCGATACCGCAGTCGCCGCGATCCGAAAGGGTGCGACGGATTTCATCGAAAAGCCGTTTGAGGCCGACAGGCTGCTCCATCTGGTGGCGCGCGCGACCGAAACCGAGCGGCTGCGGCGCGAGAATCAGGCGCTGCGCGCTCGCGTGGGGCAGGACGAGGAACTGACCGGCACAAGCAGCGCCATCAACTCGGTTCGCGCCACCATCAAGAAGGTCGCGGGCACCGGCAGCCGCGTGCTCATCACCGGGCCGGCGGGCGTGGGCAAGGAAATCGCCGCGCGCATGCTTCATAACTGGAGCGGCCGTGCCGATGCACCATTCGTGATCGTCACTGCCGCGCGGATGGACCCCGAACGGGTGGAGGAAGAGCTGTTCGGCGTTGAAGATCCCAGCGGTCTGGTGCGTCCCGGCTATCTCGAAAAGGCGCATGGCGGCACGCTGTATCTCGATGAAGTGGCGGACATGCCGCTCACCACCCAGGCGAAGATCCTGCGCGTGCTGACCGATCAGAGCTTCACGCGCGTTGCGGGCCAGCGGCAGGTGAAAGTCGATGTCCGCTTCATCACATCGACGGCGACAAACCTCATCGCGGAGATCGAGGAAAAGCGGTTTCGCGAGGATCTTTATTACCGGTTGAATGTGGTTCCGCTCTCAATTCCGTCCCTTGCCGAACGGCGGGAGGATATTCCGGCTCTGGTCGAGCATTATGTCGCGCGCTTTGCCGCGGACCGCCGGGTGCCTCCGCCCGAAATCGCCAGCGATGCCATGGCCGCGTTGCAGGCAAGCGAATGGCCGGGCAATGTTCGCCAGCTTCGCAACGTGATCGAGCATACCATGATTCTCGCGCCCACAGAACGAATCGGGCGTATCGAACTGAATATGCTGCCTGCGGAAACCAGCGCCGCAGACAATAGCGGCGACAGCATGCCCAATTCGATCATGACTTCGCCGCTGCGCGAAGCGAGGGAAAATTTCGAGCGAGAATATCTGCGCGTTCAGATCAGACGTTTTTCAGGGAATATTTCGCGCACCGCCAATTTTATCGGCATGGAGCGCTCCGCACTGCATCGAAAGCTCAAGCTTTTGGGACTTGCCGACGAAAAAGAGTGATCGCGGCGAAATAATGTCCGATCCGTCATGGAAATTACTTCGCAACTGCGGTATGACTCCAATGTTGCGATGAGCGCAGCGCCGACACGATGCCCCGCAAGGGGTGCATAGCGGGTAACGTCCCGCCAATAAGGAAGGCTGACCAATATGGCCGACAAATCGAACAATCTTCAGGATATTTTCCTCAATCACCTGCGCAAGACAAAGGCGCCCGTCACCATGTTTCTGGTGAAGGGAGTAAAGTTGCAGGGAATCATTACATGGTTCGACAACTTCTCGGTGCTGTTGCGCCGCGACGGGCAATCCCAGCTCGTCTACAAACATGCGATCTCAACCGTCATGCCGTCGCAGCCGCTCGAATTGAGCGACGTGCGCAAGGCCTTTGCCGAAAGCGGCCGCAAATCCAAGCTGTTGCAGGAGGTTTTCCTCAGCGCCGTTCAGCGCACGCATGATCCGGTGACGATGTTTCTTGTCAACGGCGTGATGTTGCAGGGCGAGATCGCGGCTTTCGACCTGTTCTGTATGTTGCTGGAGCGGGACGGCATGGCGCAGCTTGTCTACAAGCATGCCATCTCGACGGTGCAGCCTTCCAAGCCGCTCGATCTGAGCGGCGAAGGCGATCAGGACGAGAAGGACGACTGATCCTTGTCGCTCACGGACGGGCGGGCTGACAGGCGACAGCTCCGTTCCTATATCCGTGCGATGAGGCCGGTCCCATGAGCGTTTTCGAGCGCGGCAGCGCCGACGAGCTTGCGCGCGGCGCGCGGGCGCTGGTCGTGCGCGCCGACATATCGGGAGGAGCAGGGGGATGGCGCGACAGCAAGGCCCGCCTCGAAGAAGCCGAAGGGCTTGCGCTTGCCATTGGCATCGATGTGCGCGCCGATGCGAGCTTTCGCGTGCGGCAGATCAAGCCGGCAACGCTGTTCGGGGCCGGGCAGGTGGAACAGATCGCCGCCATGGCCCAGCAGCACGGAGCGGATCTCGTCATTGTCGACAATCCCCTCAGCCCTGTGCAGCAGAGCAACCTTGAAAAGGCTTTCGAGACCAAGGTGATAGACCGGACGGGCCTGATCCTCGAAATATTCGGGGAGAGGGCGGCGACCAATGAGGGGCGGCTTCAGGTCGAGCTGGCGCACCTCGATTATCAGGCGGGCAGGCTGGTGCGAAGCTGGACCCATCTGGAGCGGCAACGCGGCGGCTTCGGGTTCCTCGGTGGCCCCGGCGAGACGCAGATCGAGGCTGACCGGCGCATGATTCGCGATCGCATGGCGAAAATCCGGCGCGAACTGGAACAGGTGACGCGCACGCGCGGCCTGCATCGCGCCCGGCGCCAGCGCGCGCCCTGGCCGGTGATTGCGCTGGTGGGCTATACCAATGCCGGAAAATCAACGCTTTTCAATCGCATGACCGGCGCCGACGTGCTGGCCAAGGACATGCTGTTCGCCACGCTCGATCCCACAATGCGGCAGATCAGCCTGCCGGGGCTGGACAAGGCGATCCTGTCAGACACCGTCGGCTTCGTATCCGATCTTCCCACCCAGTTGATTGCGGCTTTTCGCGCTACACTGGAAGAAGTCGTTTATGCCGACCTCATCATCCATGTTCGCGACATCGCCCACGCCGATAGCGACGCCCAGCGCAATGATGTGATGGCCGTGCTGGCAGAACTGGGCGTGACGAGCGAAGGAGGCGAGGGGGATTGTCCGGCCTATATCGAGGTGTGGAACAAGACCGACCTTCTGGATGCCGAGCGGCTTGAGGAACTGGCCGCCATTGCCGCTCGTCGCGACGATATTGTTCTTGTGTCGGCGGCAACGGGCGAGGGGGTCGATATGTTGCGCCGCCGAATTGGGGAGCGTATGACGCAAGGAAGCACGCTCTATCATTTGCAACTCGACCCCGCCGATGGCGCATCGCTGGCGTGGCTGCATGAGCATGGCGAGGTGACGGATATGGTGCAGGGCGAAGATGAAAGGCTCCGCGTTTCGGTGCGGCTGTCCGATGCGGCGCATGCGCGCTTCAAGGCGCGGGATTAAAGCGCGTCCTTGGTTTCCAGTGCTTTGACTTGCTGCCACACTTGCTCTTTGGCATCGAGATCGAGCGCATGAAATGCACTGCCCGCTTGTGATTCCATCGCCCGAAAGCGCCGCTCGAACTTGGCGTTGGCGGCGCGCAGGGCCGTCTCGGCATCGACCGTCATATGCCGCGCCAGATTGACCACCGCGAAGAGCAAATCGCCGATTTCTTCCTGTCGTTCTTCGTGGGTCGAAGCCGCGCGCACCTCGTGCAGTTCCTCGTTTATCTTCGCGTAAACGCCATTCGTGTCGGGCCAGTCAAATCCCGTTCGGGCCGCCCGTTTTTGCAGCTTTTCCGAGCGCAGCAGCGCGGGCAGGGCGTGGGCCACTCCCGCCAGCGCGCTTGCATCGCCAATGGCGCCCCGCTCGCCTGCCTTGATTTCTTCCCAGCCCGGTGAAGTTTCACCTTGCCCGATCACATGAGGATGGCGGCGCACCATCTTGTCGCAAATCGCGTGGATCACGTCCGCAAGGGCGAAATGGCCGGCTTCCTCGGCTATGCGCGCATGATAGACGGATTGCAGCAGCAGATCGCCAAGCTCGTCCTTGAGCGCGGCCATGTCGTCGCGCTCGATGGCGTCCGCAACTTCATAGGCTTCCTCGATGGTGTAGGGCGCGATCGTTTTGAACGTCTGCTCCTTGTCCCATGGGCAACCACTGGCCGGATCCCGCAGCCGCGCCATGATATTCACGAGAGGGGTTATATCCGGGGTCGCGCTTTGAGGCATCTATAAATCCGATAATATATATTATGTTAAATAATAGCAATGCACGGCAGGGCGGACAGCATCAAGGTTCCATCACCATTTCGCCGTTCTCCACCCGCCAACTCCTGAGCCGCGACAGGAAATTCATTCCCAACACATTGACGCCGTTAAAGCGATCCGAAACCACAATCGGCAGATCGCTCGTGTGGATCGGCCCAATGGCGAGTCCGGCTATCGACGATCTGCGCGCCACGGCCGGACCATTGGCAGTCTGCATCATCAGGCCCGGACCATTCATGTCGACGTTCAGACCGGCTTTCATCGCGACATCATCGGATACGGCCGTTATCGTCGCGCCGCTATCGACGAGAAACCTGGCGGCTGTCCCGTTGATCTCGCCATCTACCCAGAAATGGCCGTCATCCGCCATCTTTACGCGCAGATTTTGGCCTTCCGCATGCTGGTCGGCCTGACCCATGACCTCGGTCTGCACCTTGGAAGCCATAGTGCCAAAATCATTGCGATATGTAAACAAAACAAGAACAACGCTAAATATCGCAACCCAGATCATTGCCATGCCGAGCGCGCCGCGCAGCGATATCCTGCGCGCAAACAAGGCCGAAATCACCAGCGTAGAGGCCAAAATATACCAGATGACATCAACATTCTGGGCGGTATTCATATCCTGCCTTCTTCTGGCGTCCGACGCAAAAGCGGATCAGACCTCGCCGGACAAACCATCATATGCCGGACGAATATGAGGCGGCAACATAGCGCAAAGGCGATCATAGTCCATGCTCTGGTCCATATGGGTGAGCAACACCCTGCCCGGTTGCGCCTGAGCAACGGCGTCCAGCGTCAATGCCAGATGCGGATGGGTCGGATGCGGGCGCTCGCGCAACGCATCGACGATCAGGACGTCCGTGGCGCTGAACAGTTCGATCATTTCGATGGTTACTTCATGAAAATCAGTGGCATAACAAACAGACTTGCCGCCCTGTTCGAAGCGAAATCCGGTGGAATATACCGCGCCATGCGGCATGTCGACGCAAGAGATCTCAATATCCCCGATGCTGAGTCGATCCGGCAGGGCATGGGGCGTGATGATGGGCCGATAGCCCTCCCGCCCATCGAAGGCGTAGGTGAAGCGGCGTGAAAGCAGCTTCATCGTCTCCGAACGAGCATAGCCATCGACCGGCACGCCCCGGTGGTGAAATATCTGCCGCAGATCGTCGATGCCATGGCAGTGGTCGGCATGATCGTGGGTCCACAGCACCGCGTCGATATCGATGACATCCGCCGCCAAAAGCTGGGCGCGCATGTCCGGAGATGTATCGACCAAAAGCGTCGTCGCCTCGGTCTGCACGAGGATGGAAACACGGGTGCGACGGTTTTTCGGGTTTCCCGGATCGCAACTGCCCCAGTCATTGCCGATACGCGGAACCCCCGACGATGTGCCACAACCCAATATGGTGAAGCGGAGCGGCATGTCAGTTGGCCACAGCCTTACCGAACAGGGCGAAGAAATTGGCGCTGGTCGCGGCGGTCAGCTCATCGAGTTCCTGCCCCCTCAGATCGGCCAGAAAACGCGCCGTATCCGCGACAAAAGCCGGTTCGCAGGTTTTGCCGCGATGAGGCACGGGCGCGAGGAACGGAGCATCCGTCTCGATGAGCAGCCGATCGAGCGGCAGGCGCGCAGCGGTTTCCTGGAGCTCCTTGGCGCCCTTGAACGTGACTATCCCTGAAATGCTGATGAACAGGCCGAGGTCCAAGGCGGCGTCTGCGAAGGCGCCGCTGGCGGTGAAGCAGTGGATGAGGCCGGGGAAAGCCCCCTTCCCCATTTCCTCGCGCAATATGGCGAGCGTATCCTCCTCCGCGTCGCGCGTATGGACGATGAGCGGCAGCCCGGTTTCGCGCGCGGCGGCGATATGGGTGCGGAAGCTGGCGCGCTGACGCTCGCGGTCGCTATGGTCGTAATAATAGTCGAGCCCGGTTTCGCCGATGCCGATGACTTTCGGGTGCCGCGCGGCGGCAACTAACTTTTCGGTATCAATATCCGGGTGTTCGTCCGCTTCATGCGGATGGATGCCGACGCTGGCCCAGATATTGGGATAGGCTTCGGCCGTAGCGATAATATCGCCCCACTCCCGTTCGCGCGTCGAGATGTTGAGCATGCCCTCCACGCCCGCCGCCTGCGCGCGCGCGATGACCGCCTGCTGATCCTCGACCAGCCCCTTGTAATTGAGGTGGCAATGGCT
>CAYOZY010000146.1:0-7100 GCA_964408525.1 uncultured Sphingobium sp.
AGACAGCCGACGACGCCAGCGAAGAACCGGGCAGAACCGGCCATTGCGCAGCGCCAAAGCTGGTATGGACCGTCATCTGCCCCGTGGATTGATCGCCCTGTGCCGAAACCAGTCGGGAAACGGAAATCTGGCGCGAGGCGATGTCGCACCGCAGGGTCAGCAACGCCGCTTGCCCCGCCATGCCAAAGCTTGCCAAAGACCCTCCATCGACCGGCCGGTAAGACCAGTTCCCGGCCGCGACCGGCCAGTCGCGCCAGTCCGAGGGAAGCGGGGCGGGTGGAGCCACAGGCGCCGAAGCCGGTGGTGGCGGTGGGGCCGGCGGCGGTGCGGCTGGCGGAACGCAGCTCGCCAGCATCGGGGGGGCGCTCAGGGAAGCGAAGCGGATCAGGAAACGGGAGATCATGGCGCGATTATGGCGGGCCGCCACTCCAAGCTCAAGAGGGCAGGCATCATTCCCCGGCGGCAGGAGCGTTCAGCGCGTTCAGCTCGGCATGCACCAGCGCTTCCGCCTGCGCACGCGGCAGGCCGGGAGGAACGACCTCGCCCACCTTGTAGGTGATGATGCCCGGCCGCTTGATAAAGCTCTTGCGCGGCGAAACCCGCCCGCTGTCGATCGCCACCGGCACTACCGACAACCCCAGAAGCTGATAGATGCCCGCAAAGCCGGATTGCAGCGGCGGCCGCTCGCCATGGGGCACACGCGTGCCTTCCGGGAAAAAGCAGATCGGCCTGTCCGTTTCGAGCGCCTTCATCACTTCGCGCTTAAGGTGACGCAGCGCGCTCGCGCCATCGCCCCGGCGCAGGCCGATAAGGCCATAGCGCTGGGCCACGCCGCCCCATCCGGGAATATCGAGCAGTTCCTGCTTGGCGATGATGATCGGTTCGTCAAATACGCACAGAAGATCGATCGTCTCGAACATCGATTCATGCTTGAACACATAAAGCATTCGCCCCTTGGGGATGTCTCCTGCCACACGCACCTTCTGTCCAAGCACGGCGCGACACAAAAGGCGGTGCGCATGGCCCCAGCCGATAACCACCCGGCGCAGCGCCCGCTCCGAAAGCAGGTTGGCCAGCGCTCCGGCGATCACATAAACGACCGTCACCGGATAAAAGACCAGCGCGAACAGCAGCGAGCGGAGCAAGAGCAGCGGCGCGTTCATGAGCTTCAGATGCCGATCAGCGCCGCGATGCGCCGAAGCACATATTTGTTATATTCGGTGAACAGCGTGGACAGGCTCGGCTCGCTGGGCACCGCATCGTAAACCAGAACGATGTCGGGGGGCAGCGCCTGCCGCAGCTCGAACGCCGCGCGGCGCATATGCCAGTCGGTGGTGATGAGCCGGACGGTGTCATAGCCCCGCCTTTCCAGCCAGCGCGCCGTCTCTATGCCATTGGAGCGGGTATCTATCGCCTCGCGGCCAAGGGTAACGCAGCAATCGAACAGCTTGTTGGGCATGCCCGATTGCGCGGCAAGCTCATGCGGGCGCACGGCCCGGTCGACGCCGGAAATGAACAGGCGCTTCGCCGCGCCCTCCTGCAACAGCGTCAGGCCGCGCACGATTCGCCCCGGCCCGCCGGTAAGCACGACGATCGCGTCGGTGTTGCGCTGGTCCAGCGGCTGGGGCAGCGTCGTGGCGAACCATACAAAGCCCAACGCCCAGACAAGCAGGATGAAGGCGAGGAAACGGGCGGTCACAGGCTGCGCTCCAATGCGCGCTTCACGGTAATGCGCGCGGTGGCCGTCGCCACCAATATGCCGAACAGCGGGATCGCAAGCAAAATCAAGGCGGGCCGCCACGCCAGCACCAGCATACCCGCCAGTTCCGACCCGGTAGCGAAAAGGCCGCGCCCGAACAACCACAGAACCGCACCCGCCGCGAGACAGGCAACCACCGCGCCGAAAAGCGCATCAAGCGTCATGCGCCGCTGAAACAGGCGCGCGATCTGCAGGTCTGTCGCGCCAAGCAGATGCATGATGTCGATGGTCGAGCGATGCGCCTCATGCGCGCTGCGGGCGGCCAGCATTGCGACCGCCGCCGTCACCACGAGCATCAGCGCCACCAGCGCCGCCGCCAGCCACATCAGGCCGCGCATCAGGCGTTCGACCGGGGCCAGATAGGCGCTGCGGGCTTCGATGCGCGCGGCGGGCGCGATCGCCCCGATTTCGCGCGCCATGGCCTCGATCTGCTTCCGCCCCGTGTTCGGTGCGGTTTCGACATCGATGAGCGCCGGAATGGGCAGCTCGTCGGCGCGCACATCCGCCCCGATCCAGGGTTCGAGCTGTTCGAGCAATTTCGCTTCGGGCACGACCGAAAATGAACGGACCACCTTTTCCTGCCTCAGATAGGCGGACACACGCTCCACCTGGGCGGCGCGGACCTTTGCATTGGCCTCGACGATCTGGATCGTGTAACCGCTTGCCAGCTCGTCGCGCATCTGCACAAGCGCCTGGGCAAGGCCAAGGCCCGCTGCCCCAGCCAAAATCGTCAGAAACAGGATGATCGCGATGATCCATGGCATCGGCCCTCGCCTGCCTTCGGGCAGCCAGCGGTTGCGCGCTGCCTTCGCGCCCTTTCTCGCGCCGATGCTCATGCCGACTTGCCCAGGGTCGTCTGCCCCGGCGGGTAGCGAAGGCTGCCGGTCGGGTCGATCAGGCGCCCCCGGTCGAGCCGCATCATCTGCGCATGCGGGATCTGCGAAATGAGCGGCAGGTCGTGCGTCGCGATGACGATCGTCGTGCCCAGCCGGTTGAGCGCCTCGAACAGGCTGAGCAGGCGCTTGGCCATTTCCGGGTCTACGTTGCCCGTCGGTTCGTCCGCCACCAATATGTCCGGCCGGCCGATCACCGCGCGAGCGATGGCGATGCGCTGCTGCTCGCCGCCGGAAAGCGAGGCGGGGCGCGCATCCGCCCGTTCCCCCAGCCCCACCCAGGCCAACATCTCCTCGACCGGCCCAGCGATCTCCCGCTCATCCATGCCCGACACGCGCAGCGGCAGCGCGATATTGTCGAATGCCGAGAGATGCGTCACCAGCCGGAAATCCTGAAATACGACGCCAATCCGCCGCCGAAAGCCGGGCAGGCGGCTGCGGTGCATCATCACCACATCCTCGCCGAACAGCTTGAGCACGCCGCGCGTCGGCCGCTGCGCGAGATACAGCAGCTTCAGCAGCGAGGTCTTGCCCGCGCCCGAAGCTCCGGTGAGGAAATAGAAGCCGCCGGTCGAGAGCGAAAAATTGACGTCGGACAGGACTTCGGCATCCGCGCCATAGCGCAGGCCGATGTTTTCGAACTCGATAATATTCGTCATACTGGCTGAAGTTCGGCCCCGCAAAATCCTGAATTCCATCGCATATGCCCCCGCGGACGTAAAGCATCCTGTGCATATTCGAAAGAAGATCGCATCAGGTGACTTGCACCGGAGTCCTGTGCGCGCTTATTAAGGCGCATGATCCTCGTCTGTCCGAACTGCGCGGCGCGCTATATCGTCCCCGATGAGGCCATCGGCGTGAATGGTCGTCAGGTCCGTTGCGCGGCCTGCAAACATAGCTGGTTTCAGGACGGCGTCAGGCTGGCGGCACGGGAAGAACGTCCCGCTCCGCCGCCGCCCGCGCCTCCCGTTCCAGCGGAATCGGCTCCTGATACCACGCAACAGCCTTCGCCCGCGGTTGCCGCTGCGGCCGCCGTCGCCGCATCCATCGTCAACCCGCCGGCGGAAGCTCCCGCCGAAAGCGATGCCGACACCGCTCCCCCAGAAGCGCAGGCAAACGACCGCCCGGTCGTCTCCGCCGCGGCCGAGCATGATTTCGATACCGTTGCCCCAGTGGATGAGCCGGCGAGGGGGCAGGTGCAGGCGGTGGATACCACCAATGTTCAGACCACAAACCCCCGCACCAATGAACGTCAGCAGGATCGTTTCATTATCGAGGAGCCGGAAGAGGCTCCCTATGACGACCCTGATTTCAGGCCCCGCCGCAACCCGGCAAAGATGTGGACGGCGGCGGCGGTTGGCTTCTTCCTGCTTGTCGCCGGTGCAGGCGCCGCGCTCTATTATTTCGGGCCGCCCAAATGGGCCGTGCGTGCGGGCCTGATCGCCGACAATGAAGAGCCTGATCTGCTCTTTTATCTCGCCAAGCCCGCCGAACGGCGCACTCTGGCCAGCGGAGCGGAATATTTCGCCTTCAGCGCAAGGATCGTCAACAGCGGCACCACGACCTTGCCCGTGCCGCCGGTCGAAGTGCAGCTCCGCGACCGGCAGGACCGGCTCGTGTTCAGCTGGACCACCCGCGCCGACAAGGCGGAGTTGAAACCGAATGAAGAGGCCAGCATCAACGAGAGCCGTCTCGACATACCGAAAAACGCCGAAAATCTCTCGCTGACATTCGTCGACAAAAAGAAGTGACGCGGCATGCCGCGCCCGCGATGCGGGGCGACTGCGCGCGACGAAATATTGCAGGAGATTGCGGCATCACGGCGCTTGCATGGTCCCCGTCGCTTTGCTAATGGCCACCGCCTACCAGGTGCCGGACCTTGCAAATGAGGGGCGGCTTCCTGTTTCTGATGTGCGGTCGTGGCGGAACTGGTAGACGCGCAACGTTGAGGTCGTTGTGGCCGAAAGGCCGTGGAAGTTCGAGTCTTCTCGACCGCACCAACTCTTTGAATATAAAGAGTTTTTTGTAAGGGCGCCCCATTTCTGGCTGTCTTTCCGGGGCTTTGGGAGTGCCTCTGCAGCATTCGAAAGTCTCCCGGTTCAGACCTGCCCCGGAATGTCGTATGCGTCGCTTAGCATGAAAGAACTGGCTTCAGTTGCGATGCGCATCAGTTGCACCGCAGTCACGCCTGAGCGGCGGATGGCACTGTCAGAGCAAATGCACCGTTCGGCAACCGGTGGTGTTTAGGGGGGCGGGCATGCCCAGAAAACGTAAGCCCGCGAGCCCATTTCGATATTTCAACTCGTCCCCCGAGGTTATTCGCCTCGTGGTCATGATGTACATCCGCTTTCCGTTGTCCTTGCGCAATGTGGAGGATCTGCTGTTCGAGCGCGGCATTGATATTTGCCATGAGACAGTGCTGTACTGGTGGAACCGTTTTGGTCCGATGTTCGCTGCCGAGGTACGACGCAAACGGGTGTCGCGGTTGCGTGGATTCAGGCACTGGAAGTGGCATCTGGATGAGGTTTATGTGAAGATCAATGGTGAGATGCATTATCTTTGGTGGGCCGTTGATCACGAGGGCGAAATCCTGGAGTCATCTGTTACGAAGAAACGCGACAAATCTGCGGCTTTGACCTATATGAAGAAGGCGCTGAAGCGTCATGGCAGAGCCGATAAGATCGTCACCGACGGCCTGCGACCTTACCCTGCTGCGATGCGAGAACTGGGAAATCCGGAGCGTCGCGAAATGGGCCAATGGCTCAACAATCGGGCTGAGAATTCCCATTTGCCATTCCGACGAAGGGAGCGTGCAATGCTGCAATTTCGGCAGATGAAGTCGCTGCAGAAATTCGCTTCAGCTCATGACTCATTTTATAACCACTTCAACTCTCAACGCCATCTCGTCAGTCGAAAGCTCTACAAGGAAATGCGCTCGGAAGCCCTCGCCGAGTGGCAGAATCTTGCAGCCTGACGCGACGAGCTTCCTGCCCGAATTCCGCCAAGTGGAGACGAGTTCGCATTAGACTGACAGCACCCGCAAGCGCTATGGGGGCCAGCGCTTCCGGCAGCGCGGTTACTTCTCAACCACCTCCGGCAACATCACCGATGACATCAGCGTGCGGTATATCGACAAACATCCCCACAAGAGAGGCTTCAGCCACTCTCCATGATCCTACCGGCCTCCGACCGCTCTATAACCTTGGTTTATCGCGATTTCTGAACCGTCAAATGATGCCATTTGACTGGAAATCGCTTTAGTTCCGGCCGGAGGTCAGCGCGTCCATGATCTGGCGCACGGGGGCCAGATCATAGCCCGCTGCTCCCGCGGCGGCGGCGAGCGCTTCGGGGTTGTCGCCAGCCCGCGCCCGCGCCAGCGCCCAGAGGAGAGTAGACCGCGTGCCGGAGCGGCAATAGGCGAGCAGCTTGCCATCCTGCGCCGCCGCCAGAGCCTCGTCCATGCCGTCAAGCTGCCATGGCGCGAAGCCGCTATGCGTGATCGGCACGGCGGAATAACCGATGCCCGCCTCCCTTGCGGCGGCCTGGATCGCGTCGCCTGGTGTCTGGTCGGCGGATTCGCCTTCGGGCCGATTGTTGAGGATATGGGTGATGCCCAGCGCCTTTGCCTCCGCGACATCCGCGAGCGTGATTTGCGGTGAGACCATTACGGTGTCGGTCAACTGGCGGAACATGAGCGCTTCTCCGATGCAAAGGTTGCTGTCCCGTCATAGCCGCGCATGCGCCAAGTTCAAGCGTCGAGCGGTTCCGGCGCCTTATCGTCCTCGCCCGCTTCGCGCTCGCTTGCCTGCCGCGCCCACATTTGCGCATAGAGCGCACCCTTGGTCAGCAAGGCGGCGTGGCCGCCACGTTCGGCGATGCGCCCCTCTTCCAGCACGATGATCTCGTCCGCATCGACGACGGTGGAGAGGCGGTGCGCGACGATGATGGTCGTGCGCTGCCGCGACATGTCGCGCAAAACTTGCTGGATCGTGGCTTCGGTGCGGCTGTCGAGCGCACTGGTGGCTTCATCGAGGATGAGGATCGGCGGGTCTTTCAGCAAGGTGCGGGCGATGGCGACGCGCTGCTTCTCGCCGCCCGAAAGCTTGAGGCCGCGCTCGCCCACGCGCGTGTCATAGCCCTTGGGCAGGGAGGTGATGAAATCATGGATGGCCGCGCCGCGCGCCGCCGTTTCGATCTGCTCCTGGCTCGCGCCTTCCCGGCCATAGGCGATGTTATAGCCGATGGTGTCGTTGAACAGCACCATGTCCTGCGGCACGATGCCCATGGCTGTGCGCAGCGAGGATTGAGTGACCTGCGCTATCTCCTGCCCGTCGATCAGGATGCGTCCGCTCTGGGCGTCGTAGAAACGGAACAGCAGGCGCGCGATGGTGGATTTGCCGGCGCCGGTCGGGCCGACGATGGCGAGCGAACTCCCGGCGGGCATCGCC
>CAYOZY010000147.1:0-1756 GCA_964408525.1 uncultured Sphingobium sp.
AATGGCAAGGTCGTCAATCTTGTCGATTTCGGCGCGTTCGTAAACTTCATGGGCGGCAAGGACGGCCTCGTCCATGTCTCGGAAATTCGCAACGAGCGGGTCGAGAAGGTCGCCGATGTCATGTCCGAGGGCCAGGAGGTCAAGGTCAAGGTGCTGGAGATCGACCAGCGCGGCAAGGTTCGCCTGTCGATGCGTGTCGTCGATCAGGAAACCGGCGAAGAGCTGGAGGACACACGTCCTCCGCGTGAACCGCGCGAGCGTGGCGACCGCGGTGATCGTGGCCCCCGCGGGGACCGTGGTGATCGCGGCGGCGACCGTCGTCGGGGTGGCGGCGGCGGGCGCGATCGGGATCGCGGTCCGCGTGGAGATCGCCCCGAACGCTCCGGCAATGATGACGATGCTTCGGGCGGTTTGCCGGACTTTCTGACACAAGACTGAGCCGCATTTCGCAACAAAATTTCAGGGGTCGTCCGGCTGGTGTCGGGCGGCCCATTTTTTATTCTTTTTCAACAGTTTGCATGATATGCATGATGTCGCGCATTTGCGGGACATGACAGATTTGTGACGGAGCCATATTTGGCCGCCATCCCGAATGTGTCTTCCCGAAGCCCACAAGGCGACGCAGCACGGGCCATTGGTGGTTGCTGCGAAGCTGTCGGGTCGCAAGCCAATGGCCAACGATCATTGGAGAACATAATAATGGGTTACTCAGGCGAACGGTACGCGCGCCCTGATCAGTGGCCAAGCCGAGACGGAACAACGCCGCCGGCGGCCGACAGTGAGGCAAAGAGCATGGAGCACCGCGCGGCGTATCTGCACGCGGCGAATCGTCGCCGTGCCGACCTGTTCAACCATTCGGTCATGGCCGACCGGTCGATGGACGTCATGCTTACCGCGCTGATCGCGCTGGAGCAGGGCACTGTGCTGACCCGCGCCGCCGCCGCCATGGCCAACCGCCTTTCGATGGCGGAGGCGGAGGCGCTGACCGATCAACTGATCACCGCGCGCCTCATGCAGCGTGGCGAACGGCGCGACCAGATATTGCTGAGCCAGTTGGGCGCCGACCTGATGCGGGAATATGTGAACCGCGCGGTAGAAAAGACGCTGCGATAAGGCCTTTCGGCCCTTAAATTTCAGTTTTGCTGTCGGGCGGGCCTCGCACTGATGTGCGGGGCCTACTCGTTTCGCACGTTCAGCCCATTTCCGCGAATGTGTCGCACCGCGCGGGGTTGCCCGTTTCCAGCCCGCGCTTGAGCCACTGCATGCGCTGCTCCGCCGATCCGTGGGTAAACATGCTTTCCACCGGGGTGCGCCCCGCGCCCCGCATCAGGGTGTCGTCGCCGATCTGATGCGCGGCGCGCAGCCCTTCCTCCATATCGCCCGGCTCCATGAGGTTCCGGTCGCGGGCAGCCCACACACCCGCATAGCAATCCGCCTGAAGCTCCATGCGTACCTGTAGCGCATTGCCTTCTTCCTGGCTGGCGCGTTGCTGCGCGGCGCGTACCTAGTTCGAAATGCCCGTGATCGTCTGAATATGGTGGCCGACCTCATGGGCGATGACATAGCCGATCGGGAAATCTCCGGGCGCACCCATGCTGGATTTCAGCTCCTCGAAAAATTCAGTGTCGAGATAAATTTTCTGGTCGGCGGGGCAATAAAATGGCCCCATCGCCGATTGCGCCGCACCGCAGCCCGACATGCCGTTGCGGCTGTAAAACACCAGCGTTGGCGCGGGATACTGCTCCCCGCTAGATCG
>CAYOZY010000147.1:1766-7048 GCA_964408525.1 uncultured Sphingobium sp.
AAAATTTCCTGCCAGCGTCGCTCGGTCGATCCGAGAACCTTTAGCGATACATGCTGGATTTCGGAAAGTTGCGACGAATCGCCGGGGGTAGCCTGCTCATGCGGAGCCACGCCCGTGCCGCCACCGCCCGCAAGCCCGCCGAGCAGCGAGCCGAGGCCGCCTCCGCCGCCCATGACGACCATCAGGACGAGCACAATGGCAATGCCGCCGCAGCCGAAGCGCGAGCCGATGAGCGGCAACAGCATGCCGAGCAGATTGCCTCCTCCGCCGCCGCCGAATCCGCTGCCCATGCCTCCGCCGCCCTGCTGGACTTCGAAATTGCTGCTTTCCTGCTCGTCGTCGAGGCGCATCGGGCCATCCTTTTCAACATATCCTGCTGGCAGCTTGCCCAGCCGCGCCGGAAATGCAACCCATTTGCGCCCGCGCGCTTTCATGAGGCATTGCGCTTATATTGCACCGCAATATGATGCTGTCGCTTCATCATTCATGTTATTTCGGGAGTCGTCATGTCCAGCCTGTCCGGCAAAACCGCCCTCATCACCGGCTCTACCTCCGGCATCGGCCTCGCCTATGCGAAGGCGCTCGCGGCGGAAGGCGTCAATATCGTCATCAACGGTTTCGGTGACGCACAAGCCATAGAGAAGGAACGACTGGCGCTGGAGGCAGCGAGCGGGGCAATGGCGCTCTATTCGGGGCATGACCTCACCAAAGTGGAACAGATAGAGGCGATGATGGCGGAGGCCGCCGCCGCTTTCGGCGGGATCGACATTCTCATCAACAACGCGGGCACCCAGCATGTCGCGCCGGTAGAGGAGTTTCCGCTCGACAAGTGGAATCTCATCATCGCGCTCAACCTCAATTCCGCCTTTCACACCACCCGCCTAGCTGTCCCCCATATGAAGCAGAAGAAATGGGGGCGGATCATTCAGACGGCATCGGCCCACAGCCTTACCGCCTCGCCGTTCAAATCCGCCTATGTCACCGCCAAGCACGGGCTGGCGGGCTTCACGAAAACAGTGGCGCTCGAACTGGCGACCTTCGGCGTCACCGTCAATTGTATCTCGCCGGGCTATGTCTGGACGCCGCTGGTCGAAAACCAGATCCCCGACACCATGAAGGCGCGCAACATGACGCGCGAGCAGGTGATGAAGGATGTGTTGCTCGCCGGACAGCCGACGAAGCAGTTCGTGACGGTGGAGCAGGTCGCGGCGACAGCCCTGTTCCTCTGTTCCGATGCCGCCGCGAACATCACCGGCGCGAATATCTCGGTCGACGGCGGCTGGACCGCGCAATGAACAACCTGCCTCGCCGCTGGACGAATACCCCGCGACTGGACTAGAGGAGCGGGGAGAGTTCCGGTCCATGCATCGGCGTTATGATTCGGGAGGCGAATTTGGGTGAGGTCGATTTTGCGGCGATGCGCGCCGCCATGGTGGCGAGCCAGTTGCGGACCAGCGATGTCAACGACAGTGCAGTGATCGCCGCCATGAGCGCGGTGCCGCGCGAGGATTTCGTGCCCGCCTCGCGCCGCGAAACCGCCTATACTGATCGACCCGTGCCTTTGGGCGAGGGCCGCCACATGAATCCGCCGCTCGCTACGGGCAGGCTGTTGGCTGCGCTCGAGATCGGCGTGGGAGACACGGTGCTGCTGCTGGGCGATGCCACGGGCTACGCCGCTGCCCTGCTTGCCGCCATGGGCGCGCAGGTGACGGCTGTGGGTGAGGGCGCCGCGCCTGCGGGCCTTTCGGCTTCCGTCACATGGGTGAAGGGTGCTCCCGCCAAGGGCCATGCGAAGGGCGCACCTTATGATGCGGTGATGATCGACGGCGCGGTGGCGGAGCTTCCGGCGGCGCTTGTCGATCAGCTTGCCGAGGGTGGCCGGGCGGCCTTCGGCCTTGCCGAGCGGGGCGTCACGCGCCTGTGCGTGGGCCGCAAGGCAGGCGGCGTGATCGGTACAGTGGGCGCGGCTGATATGGAAATGCCTGAGCTGGCCGCTTTCCCGCGCAAGGCGGCGGAATTCACATTCTGAAAGCCATCGGCGCGGCAAGTCGTTAACGGGCGGGAGCGAGGCTTGACTCACCCCGATAAATTGGCATTGTTCGCGGCATCAACAGGGCTGAGTGGGCCAAGTGACCTGAAATGGGCGATATGAGCAAGGAACCATCCATGGAAGACATCCTCTCTTCCATCAAGCGTATCATTGCCGAGGACGGGGATGATTCGGGGCAAACGGACGTAAAATCGGCGCAACGCCGTGAGTTGGACCGCGAATCGCGGCGCAAGGCGGTCGTCGCCAGCCTCGCCAAGGACGTCGATGAAGGCGTCGGCGCTTCCTATGTCGACGAGGTTCTGGAGCTGACCGACGAGATGCCGCGAGTCGGGCGCGCGGCGATCGCAGATCAGGGCGCCGATCAGGAAGAGAGCGCGTTCGATCTGACCGAGATTTCTGACGCCATGGAGGCTTCCGTGCCAGAGGCTGCACCGGCGCAATCCGCCACCATCGTTTCGGTGGAAAGCGAAATGGCCACGCGCACCTCGCTCGCCGCGCTTTCCTCGATGATCGTCAAGCCTGCGGAAGGCAGCGACAATACGCTCGAAGGCATGGTGCGCGAAATGCTCCGGCCGATGCTCAAGGAATGGCTCGACGCCAATCTGCCGACGCTGGTCGAGGGCATGGTGGCGAAAGAAATCGCGCGGATCACCGGGCGCTCCCTTTAGGCCGTTCCCCATTTTGAGGCATGCCGTGAATTGACGTGCGGCAGGCTTTCGTTATGGGCAACCCCATGACCGAACTTGCCAAGACTTTCGACCCCGCCTCCATCGAGGCGCGCTGGTATGACCATTGGGAAGCGAACGGCTTGTTCCGCCCGGAGCGCCCTGACGCACAGCCCTTCACCATCGTCAATCCGCCGCCCAATGTCACCGGCAGCCTGCACATCGGCCATGCGCTCGACAACACGTTGCAGGATATCGTCATCCGTTATGAGCGGATGCGCGGCAAGGACGCGCTGTGGGTGGTAGGCACCGATCATGCCGGCATCGCGACGCAGATGGTGGTCGAACGCCAGCTTGAGGCGCGGCAGGACAAGCGCACCAATTATTCGCGCGAAGAGTTCATCGACAAGGTGTGGGAGTGGAAGGCCGAGAGCGGCGGCACGATCACGCGCCAGCTCCGTCGGCTGGGCTGCTCGATGGACTGGTCGCGCGAGCAGTTCACCATGGACCCGCATTTTACCAAAGCGGTCGTCAAGGTGTTCGTCGACCTCTATAACGAAGGCCTGATCTATCGCGACAAGCGGCTGGTGAACTGGGATCCGAAGCTCAAGACCGCGATTTCCGACCTGGAGGTGGAAACGCGCGAGGTTCAGGGGAGCTTCTGGCACTTCCGCTATCCGCTGGCGGACGGCGTGAGGCTGGACGATGGGCGCGATTATATCGAGGTGGCGACCACGCGGCCAGAGACTATGCTGGCCGATATGTGCGTGGCGGTGAACCCGGAGGACGCGCGCTACAAGAGCGTGATCGGCAAGCATGTCATCCTGCCGATCACCGGGCGACGCATTCCTGTCGTCGCGGACGAGCATGCCGACCCGGAGCTGGGCAGCGGCGCGGTCAAGATCACGCCGGGGCATGATTTCAACGACTTCGAGGTGGGCAAGCGGGCCGGTATCAAGGCGGCGGACATGCTGAACATGCTCGATGCCGAGGCAAGGGTGGTGCAGACGGCCGATGGCCTGATTCCGGCGGAATTTCTGGGGCTGGACCGCTTCGATGCGCGCAAGCTCGTGGTTGAGCGGATGAAGGAAGACGGCTTCCTGATACCGCATGTTGGGCGCGACAAGGAGGGCAACGAGCTTCTGCACGATGCCGAGCCGCGCACGATCCAGACTCCGTTCGGCGACCGCGGCGGCGTGGTCATCGAACCGTGGCTGACCGATCAATGGTATGTCGATGCGGCGACGTTGGCGAAACCCGCGATTGAGGCGGTGAAATCCGGCGCGATCGAGATTGTGCCGAAATCTTGGGAGAAGACTTACTTCAACTGGATGGAGAACATCCAGCCCTGGTGCGTCTCGCGGCAATTATGGTGGGGGCACCGGATACCGGCGTGGTATGGGCCTGGTCGCGGTGTCGGAGCTGATTATGATATGGCTACTTTTGCTCAGTTCATTGGCATGGATGAATCAGAAGCGCTTGCCAAAGCCTGTGAATTTTATGGTTTGGAATCCGGTCAAATTGAATTCGTAGATTCATATCAAGCAGCGCATCAGCACGTCATTACTTATAAAAAGACGTTGCCCATTTGGCGCGACCCCGACGTCCTCGACACGTGGTTCTCGTCTGCGCTGTGGCCCTTCGCTACTTTGGGTTGGCCGGAGGACGCGGCGCCACTTCTCGCCAAGCATTACCCTAATGATCTCCTGATCTCCGGCTTCGACATCCTGTTCTTCTGGGATGCGCGGATGGCGATGCAGGGCATCCATTTCATGAAAGACGTGCCGTGGAAACGGCTCTATCTTCATGGCCTTGTCCGCGCGGCGGATGGCCAGAAAATGTCCAAATCCAAGGGCAATGTCGTCGATCCGCTGGGGCTGATCGACCGCTATGGCGCGGATGCGCTACGTTTCTTCATGGCGGCGATGGAGAGCCAGGGCCGTGACGTCAAGATGGACGAGAAGCGGGTCGAGGGCTATCGCAACTTCGCGACCAAGCTGTGGAACGCGGCGCGCTTCTGCCAGTCGAACGGGGTCGGCGCGTCGAAGGCCCTGGAGGCGCCGGCGGCCACGCTCGCGGTCAACAAATGGATCATCGGCGAAGTGGTCGAGACGGTCGCCGCGCTCGACAAGGCGATGGCGGAGCTGCGCTTCGATGCTGCCGCGAACGCGATCTATCATTTCGTGTGGGACCGCTTTTGCGACTGGTATCTCGAACTCATCAAGGGCGCGCTGGATGAGGAGACGAAACTGGTGGCGGGCTGGGTGCTCGACCAGATTTTGGTGATGCTCCACCCGTTCATGCCGTTCATTACCGAGGAGCTTTGGCACGCGCTGGGGGATCGGAGTTATGACCTCATCGTCGCCAAGTGGCCGCAGCCAAAGGTTGTTATGGATAAGACAGCCGCCTTCTTTGTGAATTGGCAGATTGACATCATCACCGCCGTTCGGGCCTTAAGAGCTGAAATGAATAGACCGTGGAGCGCTGGGTTGCGCCCTGTATTAATCGGTTATGATCCCGGCCTGCTGGAATTGTTGGAAGATGAACAGGCTACTTTTTCGCGGCTA
>CAYOZY010000148.1:0-7005 GCA_964408525.1 uncultured Sphingobium sp.
AGCCGCCCGCCGATGGCGTGGGCGCAATCATCCACATCAAGGGCCGCGACCTTGTGAACGGCGTTCCCAAGGAAATCAGCATCAATCAGGCCAATGTCGCCGAAGCGCTGGCCGAACCGATCGGTGCCATCGTCGAGGGCGTCCGCATCGCTCTGGAAAACACGGCGCCGGAGCTTGCGGCGGACATCGTCGATCAGGGCATCGTGCTCACCGGCGGCGGCGCCCTGCTCAAGGGGCTGGACGACGAGCTGCGCGACGAAACCGGCCTGCCCGTCACCATTGCCGAGGACCCGCTCACCTGCGTCGCCATCGGCACGGGGCGCGCGCTTGAAGATCCGATCTATCGCGGCGTGCTGCAAACGGCCTGATCGCCGCTGAAGGAGGCTGCCCGCCATGGCGCGACCACCCAGTCGCCGTCCCGGAGTAAACAGGCGGGCGCAATATGGCCTGTTCGTCAGCTATGTTCTGGCCATATCGGGAGCTGTCGCGGGCCTGTTGCTCGTTCTCATATCCATGGCCGATCCTGCAGGATTCGCGGTGCTGCGCTCCGCCACCGCCGAGGTGACCCGCCCGGTGGCCTCGACGCTCAAGTCGATGGTGCGCGGCATTGGCTCGGTTGACGAAAACCTCGTCGCCTATATCAATGCCGGCTCGCAGAACGCGGCCCTGCGCAGGCAGGTGGAGGCCAACCGCATCAAGCTGATCGAGGCGCAAGCCATCGGCCAGGAAAACATCCGCCTCAAGAAGCTGCTTGCATTAACGCAATCCACCGATGCGGAGGTCGCGACCGCCCGCCTCATCAGCTCGTCCTCCACCATCAGCCGCCGGTTAGCGCGGATGAACGCCGGGAGCCTTCAGGGCGTATCCATAGGCATGCCGGTGCGCGCGCCCGAAGGTCTGATTGGTCGCGTCCTGATCGTCGGCCCCAACAGCGCGGACGTGTTGCTGCTCACCGACAGCCAGAATATCGTGCCGGTGCGGCGGGCGAAGGACAATATGACCGGCATCTGCACCGGCATGGACGACGGCACGCTGGAAATCCGCCCGTTGAGCGCGGGCGCGAACCCGTTTCGTCCCGGCGACATCATGGTAACGACCGGCACAGGCGGCCTTTACAGCCCCAACATCCCGGTCGCGGTGGTCGTCGCCCTGCGCGAGGGCGCCGCGGTCGCCGTGCCGCTGGCCAGCCCGGCAAGGGTCGAAACCGTCATGGTCGAGCGCACCTATGACGCCAATATCCCGGCACCGGCACCCCCAGTTTCCTCCTCCTCACCAGCAACGGCCTCGCGCCCGTGAGCCAACCGGTTCCGCGCCTCGGCAACATGCCCTCCTATGGGCGCATGCAGGGCACACCCATTGCGCTGGTGATGCTGGCTTCGGCCTTGCCCGCCCTGCTTCCCGTGATCGTTCAGACGCCAACCCTTCCTCCGCTGGGCCTGTTGTTTCTCGTCGGCTGGCGCCTGCTTCATCATGAGATGTGGCCGCTCTGGATCGGTGCGCCACTCGGCGCGTTCGACGACCTGATGAGCGGAAATCCGTTCGGTACGGCGATATTCCTCTGGTCGGCGGTGATGATCGGCATCGAGCTGATCGACACCCGCCTGTTCTGGCGCGATTATTGGCATGACTGGCTGATCGCCATTGTCGCGTGCCTGCTGTTTCTCGGCGGATCGCTGATGTTCGCGCGCTATGGCGGCAGCCATGCGCCGCTTTTCATCGTCCTGCCACAATTGCTCTGGTCTGCGCTTCTCTATCCGCTTATTGTGCGTATCATCGCCGCTACGGATCGATGGCGCATGATGGCATGAAATTTCCCAGGCTCACCCCCAAGCACGTAACCGAAGCCAGCCTGTCCTTCACCTTCACGCGCCGCGCGATGGTGCTGGGCGCGTTTCAGGGCGGCATCGGCGCAATGCTGGCGGCGCGCATGGCGTGGATCAGTGTCGCGGAAAACGAGAAGTATTCGCTGCTGTCCGAAAGCAACCGCGTCAACCTCACCCTCATTCCGCCCCGGCGTGGCTGGATTATCGACCGGCAGGGCAAACCGCTGGCGAAAAACCGCACCGATTTCCGCGTCGACATCATCCCCGACCGGCTGCGCGACAAGGATACCGTAATCGGGACATTGGCGCAGCTTCTCGCGCTCCAGCCCGAAGAAGTGGAGCGCATCCGCGATGACCTGAAGAAAGCGGCGGGGTTTCAGCCCGTGCAGGTTTCCGTCAAGCTCAGCTACGAGCAATATGCCGCGGTTTCGGTGCGTCTGCCCGATCTTCCCGGCGTGGCGCCCGCGCAAGGCTTTTCGCGTGACTATCCCGCCGGGCCATCGGTCGGTCATCTGCTCGGCTATGTCGGCATCGCCTCGGCCAAGGACTATGAGGAACGCAAGGATCCGCTGCTCATCACGCCGGGGTTCAAGGTGGGCAAGGACGGGCTGGAGCGCGCTTTCGAAACCCGGCTGACGGGAAAGCCGGGAGCCAAGCGGGTCGAGGTAACGGCGCGCGGCAAGGTCGTGCGCGAACTTACCACCCGGCCTGACATACCGGGGAAACCGATCCAGCTCACCATCGACGCGGGCCTTCAGGAATATGCGGGGCGGCGCCTCGCCACGCAGAGCGGCGCCGTGGTCGTCATGGATTGCCGCAACGGCGATGTTCTCGCCATGGCATCCATGCCCAGTTTCGATCCCAACAGCTTTTCCGACGGCATCAGCCATCTCGAATGGGACATGCTCAGCCAGGATGACCATGTGCCGCTGCGCAACAAGGCGCTTCAAGGGCTTTATCCGCCCGGCTCGACCGTCAAGCCGATGATCGCGCTCTCGTTTCTGGAGGCAGGGTTGGATGCAGCGGCGCAGGTTCATTGTTCCGGCTCGATCCGGCTCGGGAACCGGCTGTTCCATTGCCACAAGCGCAGCGGGCATGGCGGCGTCGATATGCACCGGGCCATCAAATTTAGCTGCAACGTCTATTTCTACACTATGGCGCAGCGGATCGGAATGGAAGCGATCGCGGACATGGCGCGCCGGATAGGATTGGGTCAGAAATTCCCCCTGCCCTTCCCCAGCCAGAGCTATGGCACCGTGCCCGACCCGGCGTGGAAAAAGAAGAAATATGATCAGGAATGGCAGATATACGACACGGTGAACGCCACAATCGGTCAGGGCTATATGCTTATCAACCCGACGCAGCTCGCGGTGATGGCCGCGCGCCTGGCATCCGGCAGGCAGCTCCTGCCCAACCTCCTGCATGATCCTCATCGCAAAGCTCCTGCCCCGCTGGGCGTCAAACAGGCGCACCTGGAACTCATTCACGAAGCGATGAGCGCCGTCGTGAATGGCGGGGGCACGGGTGGAGCCGCGCGTATTGCTGTGCCGGGCGTTCTCATGGCGGGCAAGACCGGCACCGCCCAGGCGCGGGGAATTCGTGACGGCAAGCGCAACAACGCATCGCTGCCGTTCAAATCTCGCGACCATGCCCTGTTCGTCGGTTTCGCGCCCTACGACAAACCCCGCTACGCTATCGGCACCATCATCGAACATGGCGGGCATATGAATCGTATCGAGGATGCGCCGATGATCTCCGGCGATGTCATCAGCTATCTGTTCGACCCGGTAAAGGCGATGGAGCGCCTCGAGGCCTATGAGGCGCAATGGGGCGGCGACCCCATAACCCGGCTGAAGGCCAAGACCAACGCCTATCGCATCGCCAGAGGCCTTGCCGTCACGCCCGAAGCCGCGCCTGCCGACAACGCGGCGAACGCCGTCGCGCTCGAAGCGCCTCCCGCGCCACCAAGCGCGAGCAGCGCCGCGTCCTCGCCTTCTTCTTCCGAAGCGCTACAACCCGCCGGGGACAATATACAGGAGCCGTCGGATTGAGCGTCATCCCCGCCTCCATTGCGCGCCTCCCATGGCGGCTGATGCTGCTTATATCGGCGATTGCGGCCTTCGGCATCGTCGTGCTCTACAGCGCGGCAGGCGGCAGCATGACCCCATGGGCGCTCAACCAGCTCATCCGCTTCCTCCTTTTCTCCGGCATGGCGCTCTTTCTCTCGCGCCTGTCGGTCAGCCTGTTCGCGCGCTTCGCCCTGCCTGCCTATGGAGCGATCCTCGTCGCGCTGGTGCTGGTCGAGCTGATCGGCGGCGTGGCGGGAGGAAGCCAGCGCTGGATCAATCTCGGCTTCATGCAGCTTCAGCCATCGGAATTCATGAAGCCGGCGATCGTGCTCGCCGTAGCGCGATTCTACGCGCGCTTGCCGGTGGGTGAAATCAGGCGCTGGACGGCGATCTGGCCCGCCCTGCTGCTCATCGGCCTGCCCTGGGCGCTGGTGCTGATCCAGCCCGACCTTGGCACCGCGACGATGATCGCCGCGGGCGGCGTTACGACCATGTTTCTCGCCGGCCTGCCCTTGCGCCTGTTCATCGGCACCGGGTTGCTGGGCGCGGCCGCTATCCCGATCGCGTTCAGCTTCCTGCATGATTATCAGCAGAAGCGCGTGCTGATCTTTCTCGATCCCGAAAGCGATCCGCTCGGCGCGGGCTATCATATCAGCCAGTCGAAGATCGCCATCGGTTCGGGTGGCCTCACAGGCAAGGGTTTTCTGCAAGGCACGCAAAGCCATCTCGACTATCTGCCGGAGGGACACACTGACTTCGTGTTCGCCACCATGTCGGAAGAGTGGGGACTGCTTGGCGGCGTTCTCCTCATCATCGCCTTCCTCCTGCTTTTTCGCTGGGGCATCAGGGTGTCCATGCGGGCGCAGGACCGCTTCGCCCGCCTCGTGGCGGCGGGGCTGACCACCACCATATTCTTCTACGTCGCCATCAACCTGATGATGGTGATGGGCCTCGCGCCGGTCGTCGGCATCCCCCTGCCCTTCATGTCCTATGGCGGATCGTCGATGCTCACGGTGATGCTCTGTATCGGCATCGTCATGGCGATCGACCGCGATCGCTCAGCGCGCGGAGGCGGGTGGAACTGATCTTTCGCGCGGTTAGGCAGCGGCTTTAGCGGCGAGGCCGTGGCGGCACGAAAAAATCTGCCGCGCCGCCGATTCCCGTTTGCAATGCGGCAAGCCCCATGCTAACGGCCGCGCCTCGACCGGAATTTGACCGGCCGCGAGGCAGAACATGCCATATGTGGACGCATAGCTCAGTTGGTAGAGCAGCTGACTCTTAATCAGCGGGTCCTTGGTTCGAGCCCAAGTGCGTCCACCAATTTCTCCATATATTTCAACGTATTAAATGGCCCTTGGGCCAACCGGATTTCCGCTCGCAGATCGCTAGGTAGCTCTCTAGGTAGCAGCGGATCCGGCGACGGTTGATCAAGGTATTGCGACGAAAAGCTGGCTCCAGCGTGTGCTCGAGCCTGTCTTGCTCTATCAACACCTAGGGTTCAGTGACCCGGATTGAGAATCGCGGCGTTTTTCCGCAGTGCTTCGACAACTGTATCGGTCACTGCCCGCACTCTCGGCATGTGGCGCATGTCCACATGCACACCTATCCAGATGTCTCGAACAAGGTCAGGTCTGTCGGGGTACAGGCGAATTAGCCCGGGCTCCCCATCGGCACGATAGCGGGCGAGCGCCGCAACCCCGGCCCCTGCAAGAGTCGCGTGAACCTGCACTTCGCGGCTGTTGGAGCGAAAACCGATAAGCGCATCGGGGAAGGCATCCCGCAGCCATTTGGCCTCCGGCAAATGCGCCTGATCGTCGAGCACCGTTACGAGGCGGGCTTGCCCCTCCTCATTGGGCCGGGCCATATCCGGGGCTGAGTACAGTCCCATGGCGAGCGCGCCGACGCGTCGGGCTACCACCTCGTTCCCCTCGAAGCGAGACATGCGCAGCGCGATATCGGCCTCCCGCTTGGACAGGCTGAGCGAACGCGTGTCGGGAACCAGTTCGACAACGATGCCCGGATGCTTGGCTTGCAGGGCAACGAGCGCCGGGGTGACGATCCGCGCTGCAAGCGTGTCGACCGTGGTCAGCCTGACTAGGCCTTCGAGCGCCACGTCCTTGCCGGTGATGGTGCGTTCGGCGGCCAGGACCTCTGCTTCCACGCGTTCGGCGTTGCCCAGCACAGTCTCTCCAAGGGGAGTCAACGCATAGCCACCGGGCAGGCGCTGCAGCAACCGCGCACCCGTCCGTGACTTGACCGGCCCCCACCGAGTGGTCCGCTGGGATTGTTAGTGCATTGACGCGTCCATCGCCAGTGTTGGCCGCAGGTGGAGCGAAGCGGAACCGGCGGGCGACACTGGCGATGGAACGGCCTCCGGCGCCGGTGGTCGATATCCCAGCGAGCTGTGCGGCCGGACGGTGTTGTAATGCCGCCGCCAAGCCTCGATCAGGATCCGGGCCTCCGCGAGCGAGTAGAAGATCTCGCCGTTGAGCAGCTCATCGCGCAGGGATCCGTTGAAGCTTTCACAATAGCCATTCTCCCATGGCGATCCGGGCGTGATATACAGCGTCTTCACGCCGATCTGGGCGAGCCATTGCTGCACCGCCGTCGCGATAAACTCCGGGCCGTAGCACATTGGGAAGCGGCCCCTCAACGGCAGCGTTCGCCGTGATGGAGACAAGGGCGCGTAGCGCCCGCCGGCTTCATCACGGCGGCCATGACCGGCCAGCGGGTCTCTAAAGTGAAGTTGTCGACTCAACACTTTGGAGACTGACCGACCATGACCAAGCGTAATCCTACTCTCGCTGACGCCGTGCTGGTAGCTATCGATATGTCAAAGCACCGTCAGGAGGTTCTCATCGAACGCCCGGAGGGCGGACGGCGACGGCGTAAGACAGTGATGGCGACGAAGGCCGATTACGACCGCTTGGCATCCGACCTGGCTGACATAGGCAGGCCTATTACCGTCGGCTTCGAGGCGACCGGCAACTATCATCGGACATTGGCGCATCGCCTCCTGAGTGCTGGTTTCGAGTTGCGTCTTATTTCGTCCGTCGCTCGGGACTGTCAGGATTTCCGTGTGTGGGCGGGCATAATGGGCGAGAAGGAGTCCC
>CAYOZY010000149.1:0-6661 GCA_964408525.1 uncultured Sphingobium sp.
CCACTCATGAAGCCGCGGTCGATCTTGATCCCGTCGAAATTATAAGTGCGCAGATAGCCCAGCGAGGAATAGCCGGTGCCGAAATCGTCGAGTACGAGCCGCAGACCGATCTTTTGCAGCTCGCGCAACATGTGGTGGGTATGGCCATCGTCGTCGAGGAAGATCGATTCGGTGACTTCCAGTTCAAGCCTGCGCGCGGGCAAGCCGCTCTCCATCAGCGCGGCGATGATGCATCTGGGCAGATCGCTCGACCGGAAGGATGCGGGCGAGACATTGATGGCGATCCTGACATCATCCGGCCAGCGGGCGGCGGTGCGGCAGGCTTCCCCGATCACCCAGAGCGTAATCTGCTCGATCATGCCGGTGCTTTCGGCGATGGGGATGAACTCGCTTGGCGTGATGACGCCCAATGTAGGGTGATGCCAGCGCAACAGGGCTTCGCAAATGGCGATCCGTCCGGTTTCGACCTCGAAGATCGGCTGGAAATGGAGTGCCAGCTCCTTGTTCGCGAGCGCGCGGCGCAGGCCGGTTTCGATTTCGTGCAGGCGGTGGAAGCGTTCCTTCATCGACCAGACGAAGCTGACATACTGGTTTCGTCCCTTGGCCTTGGCTTCATATAACGCGAGGTCGGCATGCTGCATCAGCTCCTCGGCGTCGCGCCCGTCCTGCGGTCCCACGGCTATGCCGACCGAAGCCGTGGCCATGAGATGATGAATCCCCACCTCGACTCCGTTCTGGAAACAGCCCATCACTTCCGCCGCAATCTGCTGCGCACTCGTTCGGTCCGTATCCGGGCAGAGGATCATGAATTCGTCGCCGCCGAAGCGGGCGATATGGCCACGCCCCTGCAACATCATCGACAGGCGCATCACGACTGCGCGCAGCAATGCATCGCCGATCTGATGTCCAAGAGAGTCGTTGATTTCCTTGAAGCGATCGAGATCGAGCCACAAGATAGCCAGCGCATCATGGCTCTTCGCATTATTGTCGAACAGCTCGCGCAAGCGCATCTGCATCGCCATGCGGTTCTCGACGCCGGTCAGGCTGTCATAGCGCGCCAGCCGCTCATATTTAGCAGCGAGCAGCGATTTTTCCTGCTTGCCGCGCAGTGCCTCGACAACGATCCGGTGCGTGGTGCGCGTGATTTCCGCCATGCCGATGACCATCAGCATCAGCACCACGGCAAGCACGCGATGGCCGAAATGCCCTTCGATCCATAGCCCGAATGCGGTCGGCACCAGCGCGAGGCTCGTCTGCCCAATGGCGATCTTGACCCGGCCCGCGTTGCGCCCCGCAATGCCAGCCGCATAGCCGGTCGCGAGAGCGACCGAGAGGATGTGAATGGCGGGATCGTCGGACCGAACGAGCGTGACCAGGGCCAGCACGCCGAGCATCGCGGCATAGGCCCACGCGCCCAGCTCATAGGCCAGTTCCCAGCCCCGATGGGCATTGGCGCCTCCTCGCGCGAGCTTGCGGTAGAAGACAGTCGCGGAGATGGTGCGCCCCAGCGCGATCAGGGAAATGACGATCGCACAGCCCGTCATGACGGGATCGTGGGAAATCTGGGCTATGGCGATGCTGAGGAACAGGCCGGCGAGCGCGCCGATGGCAAGAGATGTGGGCGAAGCGTAAAGGGTTTCGACGAGCGCCCGACGAATGTCGGCCTCGTTCGAATTATAGCCAGCCAATAGCGCCAGCAACCTCTTCGCCAGATTGCGCAATAGCGTCTCCACGTCCCGGATTTCGCTATGCCCATGTGGAGTTGATATTTTGTTAACCCGAAGAAACCGTGTCCAATTTCATTGACGGCGGGGAGGCAACAGACTCGCATCATCACAGGAATAGAAGCGATAGCCCTGGCGAATGGCATGGGCATAGGCCGCCCGCATGCGCTCCAGCCCCATCAGCGCCGATACCATTGTGATATGGCCAAGATATGTATTTGATCTGTCGGTGTTTTATAAGGAAAATCGGATGAATTCAGGGGCATTTTCTGGCGTCACCCACCCAATACCTATTCGCGACGGGATGGAGCAATCCACAAAATCCACGACTGGTCAACCTGAACAGATATCGGCTCGATCAGCTCTTATCCGGCGGACCCACCGACCACCCATTCTCGATTGTTCCAAGCGGCTTTGTCACATAACAAGCTAATGCATTAGGTTCTGGGCCCTTCCCCCGGAAGGGCAATCGCCTGCGCCCCAGGTTCGCCGCAACGGCAAGGCATGAACCAAGGACGGCCCTGGTGTCGATGGCCACAACGAAACCCTGCGAGCGATGAAACAATTCGGCAGGGCAATCCAGAGAAAAAGTGGGATAATGGCTTTGGGCTGTGCCCCCGGCACAGCCCTCGCCTGCGATATCACCGACGCAGCCTCGTCGAAACCAAAATGCACTGCTTCAAGCTGCTCGGTCAGCGCCTTGCCGCGCGTACCTTCGATCGCCAGATAACAGAGCTCAAAGTCTGTGCCGCAATCCGCAATCGCCTCTCGCAAATCGGTACACCCAATATCATCCGCGTCGCATATTAAACTCAAGTAATCAGAGCTTTTCCGTCATCCAGCGTTATGCAACGCGGCCCATCTTCCTGAAAATGCGACGGGATTGTCTTCGGGCCTGTGCGGATCAGCAGCGGCGACCGTCGCCCTTGTCGATAACATGTCCCGCTACCGCGCCGACGGCCGCGCCGACAACCGCGCCTGTGGTCTTTTCGCCACGCCGGGAGACCTCGCTGCCGAGCAGGCCGCCGGCGATCGCGCCTATGATCGCACCGCCCGTGCCATTGTCGCGGCACCGATAGCGGTCATAACGATAATCATGCCCGCGATGATAGCCGCTGTTCCGGTAATGGCGATCGCCACGATAATAGTCGCGATAATGGGTTCGGCCTTCATAGCCGCCGCGATAATAGTCGCCGGCGCGATACTCATTGTGACGAGCCATGGCGGGCGTGGCGGCAACGGTGCCCAGAGAGAGGATGCCAAGGCTGAGAGCCGCGGCCAGCTTCTTTGAAAGGGTGATGGTCATGATGACGCTCCTTCGAATTGGTTTCCGCGAAAGCCAAATGGGCTTTCCGATGCTCCCTTTTTGCCTGAACCGGATTGAGCCGAGCCTGAATGGCGCTGTCAGCTCTGGTTCAGCATGAAACAGGGAGGCGGCAGAAGAATATCGCGCTTGGCGGTTCCCCTTGCCGCATAAAATGCTCTAGGGCGCAATCATGCGCATCATGATCGCCCTGTTGATTGCCCTTGGCGGCATATGGCTGTTCCTCGATTCGCGCGATACCAAGCCCTCGACGCCCAAAGACGGGCCGACGGCGATCACCGCCCAGCCGCTGGTACTCGATGCCTCCCGTCCGTCCCGGACGCAGCTCGGCAAGCTGCATTTTCTGGGCGCGTGGGAGTTAAAGGGGCCGGATGGCAGCTTCGGTGGCTTGTCGGCGCTCGCTGTTCGCCCCGATGCGACGATATGGGCGCTTAACGATTCCGGTGTGCTCTTCACCTTCCCACAGCCGGGCGATGCGGGCATGGGGAGCGCAATAAAACTGCGCTCACCCAAGCCCCGCAAGAAATGGATGGAGAGCCTTTCCGACAGCGAGGCCCTCGCGGTCGCGCCGGATTTCACCAGCCTGTGGGTGGGCTATGAGCTTGCCAATTCGATATGCCGCTATTCTGCCGATCTGCGGGTGACGGGCCAGTGCCGTTACTGGCCGGAAATGGAGGACTGGACGCCGACCAAAAGCATCGAGTCGCTTGCGCGCCTGCCTGACGGGCGCTTTCTGGCGATCGCCGAGGAGGCAGGCGGCGGCAAGCGTGCCTGCGAGGCCTTGCTGTTCGCAGGCGACCCTGTGGATCCCCGCACGCCGCCTCCGGTGAGGATGCGTTATGTTCCTCCGCCCGGTTACAGCCCGACCGATGCAGTATGGGTAGGCGAGGGCGAAATGCTGGTGCTCAACCGGCGCGCGACAATGAGCGATGGCTTCACGGCCATGATCACGCTGGTGGACATTGGCAAGATGCAGCGCGGCGCGATCCTTCATGGGCAGGTGGTCGCGCGACTCGCGCCACCCGTGCTCTCCGACAATTTCGAGGGAATGGCGCTGGAACAGCGTGACGGGCAGCGCATAGTGTGGCTGGTGTCGGATGACAACCATCTGTTCTTCCAGCGCACATTGCTGCTCAAATTCGCGCTACCTGCCCGCTTCTGATCCGGGCCCAACAAAAAAGCGGCCCCGAAGAGCCGCTTCTTCGATCTGGCAAGCCAAGCGCGAATCAGGCGGCGGCCGCGCCGGCCTGCTTCTTCGCGATCTCGCGCTTCAGGCGGCGCGCCTTGAGCGAGAGCTTGTCGTCCGAGGTCTTCAGCAGCCAGTTGTCGAGGCCGCCATTATGCTCGACCGAGCGCAGGCCATGGGTCGACACGCGCAGCTTAACGCCCTTTTCCAGTGTTTCGGAAAGCAGCGTAACATTCTGAAGATTCGGCAGGTAGACCCGCTTCGTCTTGTTGTTCGCATGGGAAACATTGTTTCCCACCTGGCGGCTCTTGCCGGTCAGTTCGCAAATGCGCGACATATAACTTAATCCTGTTCGGGCCGTTGATCGGGCTGTTCATCGAATCTTCCCTTGCGGGACGATCTCTCGGAAAGCGGCGCCGATAGCGGGATTGGCGCCGCGCGTCAAGCTGCTGTCGCTTGCCAATGCGGCAGCGAGGGCGATATGGTCGCCCGCCATGGCCACAGCATTTCCCTTGCCCCCGCCCATGCTCCGCGCGCTGGAATTGGCGCGTGCGGCAGCGCGGGCGGGTGAAGTTCCCATCGGCGCGGTGGTGATGCGTGGCGGAGCGATCATCGGCGAGGGCGAAAATCGCAACCGGCGCGACAATGACCCGACCGCCCATGCCGAGATGGTCGCGATTCGCGCGGCGGCGGAACATTTGGGTGACTATCGCCTTACGGGCTGCGACCTCTATGTGACGCTGGAGCCATGCGTGATGTGTGCGGGCGCGATCTCCCATGCCCGCATCGCGCGGCTCTATTATGGCGCGCCGGATGCCAAGGGTGGCGGCATAGAGCAGGGCGCAAGGGTTTTTGCTCAGGCGCAATGCCACCACCGGCCCGATGTTTATGGCGGGCTGGGCGAGAGCGAGGCCGCGGCGCTGCTCACCGCGTTTTTCGAGGTTCGGCGGGGATAGGATTATTCCGCCGCAAGCGCAGGCGCAATTGCGGCGCACAAGGCTTCCAGCCCCGCAACATCCTCTTCGTCGAACCGTGCCGGAATGGGGCTGTCGAGGTCCAGCACGGCGAGTAGCCTGCCTTCATGCAGGATCGGCACGACGATTTCCGAGGCCGACGCGGCATCGCAGGCGATATGGCCGGGAAAGGCATGGACATCGGCCACGCATTGGGTTGCGCGCGTCGCCGCCGCTGCGCCGCATACGCCTTTGCCCAAAGCTATGCGGATGCAGGCCGCCTTGCCCTGAAACGGGCCGAGCACCAGCTCGCTATCGACCAAACGATAGAAGCCCGCCCAATTGAGATCGGGCAGAAATTGCCAGACCAGCGCAGCGACATTGGCCATATTGGCGATGGTGTCGCGCTCGCCATCAATGATAGCCGCGACAGCCTGCTGCAACTCGCCGTAGAGCTTCGCCTTGTCCGCTACATTAGCGGGCGCGAAGTCATACATGGCTTATGCCGCCGCCTTGCGCCGCTCCGCCAGCTCGTCGTTCAGCATCTCGGCGAGCAGGAAGGCCAGCTCTAGCGATTGTGCGGCGTTGAGGCGCGGGTCGCAATGGGTGTGATAGCGGTCGGCGAGCGTGTCGTCGGTGATCGCCACCGCGCCGCCTGTGCATTCCGTCACATTCTGCCCGGTCATCTCCGCATGGATGCCGCCGCCGAAGCTGCCCTCGGCGCGATGCACCGCAAAAAAGCCGCGCACTTCGGCGAGGATGCGCTCGAACGGGCGGGTCTTGTAGCCATTGGCGGCCTTGACGACATTTCCATGCATCGGGTCGCAGGACCACAGCACCGGATGACCTTCCTTCTTCACCGCGCGCACGAGCCTGGGCAGTCCGGCCTCGATCTTGTCATGACCATAGCGTGTGATGAGCGTGATGCGGCCCTCGATCCGGCCGGGGTTCAGCGTGTCGAGCAGGCGGAGGAGCGCGTCCGGCTCAAGGCTCGGTCCGCATTTCATGCCGATGGGGTTGCCGATGCCGCGCAGATATTCGACATGCGCCGACCCATCGAAGCGGGTGCGGTCGCCGATCCAGAGCATGTGCGCGGATGTGTCATACCAGCCGCCGGTGAGCGAATCCTGTCGGGTCAACGCCTGCTCATAGGGGAGCAGCAGCGCCTCATGGCTGGTGTAGAAGCTGGTTGCCTTGAGTTGCGGCACGGTGTCGGCATTGATGCCGCATGCCTTCATGAAGTCGAGCGCCTCGCCGATCCGGTCCGCCATCTCAGCAAATTTCTTCGCCCAGGGGCTGCGGCCCATGAACTCCAGCGTCCAGCGGTGTACCTGATGCAGGTTCGCATAGCCGCCTTGCGAAAAGGCGCGCGCCGCGTCATATCCCTGCCTTAGATTTCGTTCCGGACCTTGAATCCGGGAGGGGTTAGAGATGAGTTTGACCGAAGCGCCGCCAAAGGCGCGCACCCTCATTT
>CAYOZY010000150.1:0-6616 GCA_964408525.1 uncultured Sphingobium sp.
ATGCCGACATCGAGCAAATGGTGAAGGACGCCGAGCAGTTCGCCGAGGAAGACAAGAAGCGCCGCGAGGCCGCCGAGGCGAAGAACAATGCCGAGAGCCTGATTCACACCACCGAGCGTCAGCTTGAAGAGCATGGCGACAAGGTGGAGCCCGACCTCAGGGGCGAGATCGAAACCGCGATCGCCGCTGCCAAGAGCGCGGTCGAGAGCGACGATGTCGAGTTGATGAAGACCAAGGCGCAGGAGCTTGCGACCGTAGCGATGAAACTTGGTCAGGCGATCTACGAGAAGGAGCAGGCCGCGGCCGCTGCCCCCGGTGGAGAGAGCGGTGAGGCAAAGATCGACGACGATGTCGTCGACGCCGAATTCTCGGAAGTGGACGAAGACAACAAGGCCTGAGAGCATGGTCGGGGGCAACAGACTCGACCGGATCGGAAAGGGGCGGCATCTTGATGATGTCGCCTCCTTTCATGAGGTTGCGTTCCCTCGCAAGGTGACATCGCCATGAGCGCACAAGTCGATTTTTACGAGCTGCTGGGCGTCCAGCGCACCGCCGATGGCGCGACGATCAAGTCCGCCTATCGCAAGCTCGCGATGCAATATCATCCGGACAAGAATCCCGGCTGCACCGAGAGCGAAAACAAGTTCAAGGCGATCAATCAGGCCTATGACTGCCTGAAGGACGATCAGAAGCGCGCCGCCTATGACCGCTTTGGCCACGCCGCGTTCGAAAATGGCGGGCCGGGCAATGGTGGTTTCGGCGGCGGGGCGGGCTTTTCCGACATCGGCGACATCTTCGAGACGATCTTCGGCGCGGCAGGATTTGGCGGCGGAGGCGGAGGGCGTGGTCGTCAGCAGAGGCGTGGCGCGGACCTGCGTTATGACATGGAAATCTCGCTGGAAGAGGCGTTCACGGGCAAGGCCGAAGAGATCTCCATCGAGGTTTCGGCAGCCTGCGACGATTGTGATGGATCGGGCGCGACACCCGGTACGGGGACAAAGACTTGCGGCCATTGCGGCGGTCATGGCCAGGTGCGCGCGCAGCAGGGGTTCTTCGTGGTTGAGCGGACCTGCCCGGCCTGCCACGGTGCGGGTCAGGTGATCGAGCAGCCCTGCCGTTCCTGCCGGGGCGAAGGGCGGGTGGACAAGCGCAAGACGCTATCGGTCAACGTTCCGGCCGGTGTGGACGAAGGCACGCGCATCCGCCTTTCCGGCGAAGGGGAAGCGGGTGCGCGGGGTGCGCCCGCAGGCGATCTCTATATTTTCCTGCATCTCAAGCGGCATCGCATCTTCGAACGCGACGGCACCACGCTGTTCTGCCGCGCGCCGATCAGCTTCACAACGGCGGCGCTGGGCGGGGACATCGAGGTGCCGGGGCTGGACCGTGAGGCGGTGAAGATAAAAATCCCTGCGGGCATCCAGTCCGGCAAGCAACTGCGCCATCGCGGCGCGGGCATGCCTGCGGTCAACGGTCGCGGGGCGCGCGGCGACATGGTGGTCCAGATCGACGTTGAAACGCCCACGCGCCTTTCGGCCAGGCAGAAGGAACTGCTCGAAGCGTTTCGCGAAACCGAAACCGGCGAGGAATGTCCGCAATCATCCGGCTTTTTCAGCAAGCTCAAGGATATGTGGGACGATCTGGGCTAAGGGTAGAACTTCACACGCGCCGCGCGCTTCTCCCATGTTTATTCCGGCTGATCTTCCGAGCGCGATTTTGCGGCCGGACGCCGCACCTTCGCGATAAGCTTCGTCGCGGCATCAGATGCCGCGTCGAGTATGCGCGTGGCCTGCGCCTCTATCTCGGCGCGGCGCGCGGCTTCGGCGGCCATGGAACGGGCGCTGTCCAGCCCCGCCTTGGCCATGTCTATGGTGGCCGCGTTCGCCTTGCGCGCGGCATTGGCCAGTTGCTCTATCGCCTGTTCCGCTTCCTCGACCGGCAATTTTGCCTTTGCGAGTTCGCGCGCTTCCCGGCCCGCGCTGGCTGCGGCGTTCACGACCCTGGGTGCTGCCTTGCGGACAGCGCGCGCGGTCCTGGGAAAAAATAGGCTGCGAGCGCGCCCACGGCGATGCCCGCGGCGATAGCGGCGACGGGATGTTCGGTGATGAGCTGGTTGGCCCGGTCGATGCCTTTGCCCGCGTCGATCCGCACTTGGTCGATCTGTTGTCCGGCCTTGGCCCGTGCGCGGCCAAACTTTCCTCGTGCGCTCTTGCTGTCGGTCATTCCGCACCTTCCTCCGTATTTGTAGCGCTTTCGTCACGCCTGAACCGCCTAATACCCGCCGACCACCCGGTCGCCAGCAAGCGGAGCAATGGCCTGCGCGCCAGCACCGCTCCGGCTGCCATGGCGATGCCGATGGCCTTTGCCGGATGCTCACGCGCGGCAGCCTTGCCTCGATTCATGAGGTTTAACGTTGCATCAAGCAGTTTGTTCCGGGCATCATGGGCCACTCGCGCGGGGCGCGTGCGCTCCCGTGCCAGATCCATCCGGTCGATCAGGGTGGCGCGCTGTTGGCTGGCGAGGGTGTTCAGCTCTTTCAGCCGGTCGCCCGCATCTCCGTCGAAATGCTTTTCCGGGTTGCTCATGCCTCATCGTCCTTGGCAAAGGCCATATTCACCGCCCGGCGCACTCGCGCTCGCGCTGCGACCAGCAACAGCAGCACGACCAGCGCCGCCGACCCGATGACGATGAGTGTCGCGAGGCCGACGCCAACAATTGGCGCAAGGGCAAACATGCCTCCCACCAGCAGCGCCACCAGCACTCCACCGAGCAGAAAAAGCGCCGCCAGAACGAGCAGCGCGGCGTCTCTGCCCGCCGCGCCCAGAACCCGAGCGCGCAGCTTCTGTCGCTCCATTTCGGTTTCGGCGTAGCTCCGTGCGTCGGCTGCGAGCAACCGCAGAACCTCTATCGTCGAACGCTCATCGTCCGAAGCACTATCCTCTGCCGCGCCGTCCAAGGCGTCGTCCTGTTCGGGCGACCAGCCCGTGCGATGTTTCACCTGTTCACGCTCCCTTTCAGGAACAGCCGTTCGTCGTCATGCCTCGTCGTCGCCGGAACCCTTGGCAAGGCGCATCAGCACATAGCCGGCAATGGCTGCGGCGCCGATGGCGATGGCCGGGCTTTTGCGGACGAAATCGCGCGCTTCGCCCAGCAACTGGTCGATGTCCTTGTCGTCGAGCGATTTTGCGGCGCCGGCGACCGCGCTGGCGGCCTGTCGGGCATAGTCGCCATATTGCGGGCCGAGCTTGGTATCGACCGTATCGGCCGTGTCGTCGATCAGCCTGGCGAGGCTGCCCATGCCCTCCGCGGTCTTGCCCTTGACGGTTCTGGCCGCGTCCTTGGCATATTTCCCGGCCTGACCGGTAATATCGTCGCGCTGCGCTTTCCAGTCGAATGCGCGGGCGCTTTGCTTGGCTTCCTTCACCTTCGCCTTGGCGGCGCTGGTGGCGTCGTTCATCTTCGCGCGGGCGGCGGCGGTTGCACTGTTCACGGCTGCGCGCGCCAGTTGTGCGGACTCGGCGAAGCTGGCACCGGAAGCGGCGGAGGATATGGTCGCGGCCTTGCGGGGCGCGCCTTTGCGAGCCTTGGCAGTGGTCGCCTTGGGCTTTACCGTCCGGGTCGTTGCGGCTTTGGCGGCAGGCGCTTTTGCTGCAGCCGGAGCCTTGCTGGCTGCCGCTTTGCGGGTTCTGCGCCGGGGAGGGGCTTTCGGGTCGGTAGGTTCAGCCATCACCATTTCCTTCGTTTTGATCGGGGTCGGATTTTGACAATCCCTGCCCCCACAGATAGCAATTTCCGGGCAATATTACACCCCGCGTCCGCGAATTTTTCGACAGGTCACCTTCTGCGCATTGCCTTATGCTCCCCTGGTGGCTAAGCGGTCGCCGGACGTTCGGGCCATTGGCTCGCCTATGCGAAGAGACGACAGAAGGACAGCACTATGACAGCCATTCTCGACCTCCATGCCCGGCAAATCCTTGACAGCCGGGGCAACCCGACCGTTGAGGTGGACGTGTTGCTGGAGGATGGCAGCTTCGGGCGCGCCGCCGTGCCTTCGGGCGCGTCGACCGGCGCCTATGAAGCGGTCGAAAAGCGGGATGGCGACAAGGCCGTCTATTTGGGCAAGGGCGTGCTCGCGGCGGTCGAAGCCGTGAACAGCGATATCGCCGAAGCCGTGATCGGGATGGATGCGGAGGATCAGGGCGAAATTGATGCCGCGATGATCGCGCTCGACGGCACAGAGAACAAAGGCAAGTTGGGCGCCAACGCTATTCTCGGTGTATCGCTCGCCGTCGCAAAGGCTGCGGCGGATGCGCGCGGCCTGCCGCTCTATCGCTATGTCGGCGGGGTTTCCGCGCATGTGCTGCCGGTGCCGATGATGAACATCATCAACGGCGGCGAACATGCCGACAACCCCATCGATTTTCAGGAATTCATGGTCATGCCCGTGGGCGCCAGCAGCATCGCCGATGCGGTGCGGGTCGGCGCGGAAATCTTCCACACGCTTAAAAAAGGCCTGCACGAGAAGGGGCTTGCGACTTCTGTGGGCGACGAGGGCGGTTTCGCGCCCAACCTCGCCAGCACGACCGACGCGCTGGACTTCATCATGGCCAGCATCGAAAAGGCGGGCTACACGCCGGGGGACGATGTCGTTCTGGCGCTCGATTGCGCGTCGACCGAGTTCTTCAGGAACGGCAAATATGAGATGGTGGGCGAGGGCAAGAGCCTGACGCCTGCCGAGATGGCCGATTATCTTGCGGACCTTTGCTCCCGCTATCCGATCAAGTCGATCGAGGATGGTATGGGTGAGGACGATTTCGAAGGCTGGAAGCTGCTGACCGACAAGATCGGCAGCAAGGTTCAGCTTGTGGGCGATGATCTATTCGTTACCAACCCCAAGCGCCTTTCCATGGGCATCGAAAAGGGGCTGGCTAATTCGCTGCTGGTAAAGGTCAACCAAATTGGCTCACTGACCGAGACGCTGGCGGCTGTCGATATGGCACATCGAGCGCGCTACACCGCCGTAATGTCTCACCGTTCGGGTGAAACCGAGGATGCGACGATTGCCGATCTCGCCGTCGCCACCAATTGCGGTCAGATCAAGACCGGGTCGCTGGCCCGCTCGGACCGGCTGGCGAAATATAACCAGCTCATCCGCATCGAGGAGGAGCTGGGCGATATGGCGCATTATGCGGGGCGCGCCATTTTCCGCTGAGCACTTATTGGGCAAGCGAAGGGCATTTCACCGCAAATTCGGGGCGTAAACCATTTTTCGCTTGCGCGCCCGAATCCACTGTGATTCATGGGGCGTATGGCGCAACTCGCAAAGCTTCGGATGCTCTTTTCGTCGGCCTTGGGGCCGGCGTTGGCGATCCTGTTGTTGGCACTGTTGCTGGGTTATGCGGTGCTCGGTCCCAACGGCATATTGGCCTGGGGCGATTATACGCAGCAGCTCAGGGACGGCAGGGCGGAGCTGAAAGTCGTGGAGGCCGAACGCGCGCGCATTTCCAACCGGGTCGATCTGCTCAATCCTCGCCATGTCGATCCGGATATGGCGGACGAGATGATTCGCAGGGAGCTTAATGTAGCGCATCCCGATGAGATTGTTGTGCCGCTGAAGTGATTTTTGCGAAATAACGCCATTTTGGATCACGATTTTTCAATAAATTACCAATAAGGTTCAAATGATCCTTTTTGTTGGATTGTTGAAAATCGCTGGCTATATCTCGGCCTCCTCCCCCTGAAAGACAAAGAAGGACTCCTCCTTTGGCCAAATCCACATCGCCGCGCACAACAGGAAAGGCGGCGCCAAAGCCCGGCACGAAGCCGGCCGGAGCCAGTGCTCCAACCAAGGCAGATCATAACAGCGCCAGGCCCGAACAACCGGGAAGTTACAACGCCAGCAGGGAAGAGTTGCTCGAATTCTATCGGCAAATGACGCTCATTCGCCGTTTCGAGGAAAAAGCGGGGCAGCTCTACGGCCTTGGCCTTATCGGTGGTTTCTGTCACCTTTATATCGGTCAGGAAGCGGTGGCGGTTGGCATCCAGTCCGCGCTCAAGCCGGGGCGGGACAGCGTCATCACCGGCTATAGAGATCATGGGCATATGCTCGCCTATGGCATTGACCCAAACGTCATCATGGCCGAACTGACCGGGCGTGCTGCAGGGATATCCAGAGGCAAGGGTGGCTCGATGCACATGTTCAGTGTGGAGCACGGCTTTTATGGCGGACACGGCATAGTCGGTGCGCAGGTGTCGCTGGGCACGGGCCTTGGCTTCGCGCATAAATACAAGGATGATGGGGGCGTTTGCATTGCCTATTTCGGCGATGGCGCATCCAACCAGGGCCAGGTCTATGAGAGCTTCAACATGGCCGAGCTGTGGAAGCTGCCGATCATCTTCGTGATCGAGAACAACCAATATGCGATGGGCACTTCCGTCAACCGCTCGTCCGCCGAGGATCAGCTTTTCCGCCGGGGCGAGAGCTTCCGTATCCCGGGGCTTCAGGTGAACGGCATGGATGTGCTCGCCGTGCGCGGCGCGACCGAAGAGGCGCTGAAATGGGTGAGGGGTGGCAATGGCCCCATATTGCTGGAGATGAAAACCTACCGCTATCGCGGGC
>CAYOZY010000151.1:0-6551 GCA_964408525.1 uncultured Sphingobium sp.
GGCAAACCTCCGGCACTTCGGTATTCAGCAGCCGGAAATCGGCGGCTTGCATCAAGTAGCTTTCCGGCCGGATCGAAATCTCGACCAGCGGGATGGAGAAACGCCTTGTGTAGGAGAGGACATCGCCCAGTTCCGGCGTTTCTCCCGAATTCGACAGCAATATGCAGACATCCTCCGGCGCGATCATGCCGAGGTCGCCATGGCTGGCTTCCGCCGCATGAACGAAGAAGGAAGGAGTTCCGGTCGAGGTGAGAGTCGCCGATATCTTGCGGGCGATATGACCCGATTTGCCGATACCGGACACGATCACGCGGCCTTTGGAGCGCAGGATCAGCGACACGACCCGCTGGAAATCAGGCGGAATATGCGTGGAAAAGAGACGGAGTGCATCCGCTTCGGCGGCAAGCACGCGGCGCGCGCTGGCAAGAGCACCGGAGGGAGTGTTGCGGGCCATTTCCATCTTGGGCGATGGCATAGGAGAAGCGGCCCCGCTGTTCAAGCGGTGTCGCGCATATGTCCAGATATTGATCCTTCAATGTGGGATGACAAGCTGGCGCAGCCACGATAGAGAACCGCGCGAGGCATTTTATGGTTAACAGGCATGACAAGCTTTGCAGCGCGTGCATCGTCCACTTCCCGAAGGATTTCCTGATGAACATAATTGGTCGGCATATCCTGATGCGCCATGCTCATGCTCTTGCGAACATCGCTGTCGCTGCCGGGGCGCTGGCGCTTTCGGGGTGTGCGCTGCAAAGCTCGGCTGGCCCTTCCAGCCGCGCTGTCAACGGTTCGGAGAGAGCGGCCGTTGCGGGGGCCGACATCAGGATCATCGATGTGACGGACGAAGTGGCCCGCCGCATAAGCGAAGCAAATCGATCCGCACTTTTCTCGCAGAGCATCGGCGACGGCACACCGATCGGGTCGGTAATCGGCAAGGGCGATGTGCTGGATATTGCGGTCTGGGAGGCTCCACCCGCTGTATTGTTCGGCGGGGCAGGGGGCGACCCGAGGCTGACCTCGTCGGGCTCTACTGCGCGCGGCACGGCATTGCCCGAACAGATGGTCGATACCGATGGGCGCATCACCATGCCGTTCGTTGGCTCCATTCAGGCCGCCGGGCGCACGCCAACCCAGATAGCGCGCGAGATCTCGCAGCGGCTACAGGGCAAGGCGCATCAACCGCAGGCGATTGTCCGCCTCGTGCGTAATGCAACGACCAATGTGACCGTCGTGGGCGATGTCGCGAACAGCGCGCGTGTCCCGTTGACTGCGAGGGGCGAGCGCCTGCTCGATGTTCTGGCTGCGGCGGGCGGCGTGAAGCAGCCGGTGGGCAAGACCGTCATACAGGTGACAAGGGGCAGCGACGTCGCCTCCATGCCGCTTGAAACGATCATCAAGGATCCGGTGCAAAATATCCGCCTTCAGCCCGACGATGTCGTCACCGCGCTGTTCCAGCCCTATAGCTTCACAGCGCTGGGCGCGACCGGCGCCAATGCCGAAATTCCCTTCGAGGCGACCGGGATAACATTGGCGCAGGCGCTGGGCCGCGTGGGCGGCTTGCAGGATGCCAGAGCCAATGCGAGCGGTGCGTTCCTGTTCCGGCTGGAAAACCCTGCCGCGATCGATCCGGCCATTGCTGCGGGCGCGCGTACGACAGCAGACGGCAAGGTGCCGGTCGTTTATCGCATCGACATGAAAGACCCGACCATCTTCTTCGCGGCGCAGAGCTTTCCCATTCATAACAAGGATGTGATCTTCGTCTCTAACGCCCCCGTGGCCGACCTGCAGAAGTTCCTGAATGTCGTGACCTCGCTGGTCTATCCGATCATCAGCGTGGAGAATGTGCTGCGCAACAACTGATGGCGGACTTGCTGGGCGCGAGTTCCAACCGCCTAACCGAGATTCTGGAGGACTGGAACAAGGTTCTTCAGAAATCGAGCCTCGGTCGAAATGCCCCTGACAATCAGAATGAACGGAAGGATGACAGCGCCCCGCACGGCAGTCGTCCGGCTGCCGTGCGGAGGCGTCGAACGGCATAAACCGGGGGCGCGATGCGGAAAAAGCGCACCCCGCCATTTTCGCTGAGGCTGACCTTCGAGCAGCGCGCACGGCTAGAGCAGGAGGCCGCAGGCTCCTCGCTCTCAGCCTATATCCATGAACGATTGTTCGGCGCGGAAGCGCCGCCCGCCAGACGCAAACGCGGCAAAGCGCCTGTGAAGGATCAGCAGGCGATTGCGGAGCTATTGGCGAAGCTCGGGCAATCGCGCCTTTCGAGCAATCTCAATCAACTGGCGCGGCTGGCCAATCTGGGCGCACTGCCTGTCACCCCTGACACCGAAACCGCGATTATCGAAGCGGCGGATGATATCGCCGCCATGAGGAAATTGCTGATCGAAGCCCTTGGGCTGGAGGTCACACCATGATCCTGAAAGCCTCCCAGCGCAGCGGCGGGCAAAACCTCGGACGGCATCTGCTCAATGCCGAAGACAATGAGCAGGTGGAAGTCCATGAGGTCAGCGGCTTCCTGTCGGAATCCGTGCTGGGGGCGATGAAGGAAGCGCAGGCGATGGCCATGGGGACACGCTGCCAGCAATATCTGTTTTCCGTGTCGCTCAGCCCGCCTGAAACCGAAAGCGTGGCGGTGGAGGTATTCGAGGGTGCGATAGCGAAGATCGAAGAGAGACTGGGGCTGCAAGGCCAGCCCCGTGTGGTGGTGTTCCATGAAAAGGAAGGCCGCCGTCATGCCCATTGCGTCTGGTCGCGCATTGATGCCGAGACCATGACGGCAAAACAGATGTCGCACTTCAAGAGCAAGCTCATGGAAGTGTCGAAGCAGCTCTACCTTGAGAATGGCTGGAAGATGCCCAAGGGGTTCGTGAGCAGCCAGGAACGCAGCCCCGCCAGTTTCACGCTGGAGGAATGGCAGCAGGCCAAGCGCAGCGGCCTGAGGCCAGATGATCTCAAAATTATAGCGCAGGAATGCTGGGCGGTATCGGACGGCAGGGACGCCTTTGCCAAGGCGATGGAAGAGCGCGGCCTGTATCTGGCGAAGGGCGACCGGCGCGGCCATGTCGCCGTCACCTATGAGGGCGAAGTCTTCGCCATATCCCGCCTCGTCGGCAAAACCGCCAAGGAAGTGACGGCCAAGCTCGGCAAGCCGGATGATCTGCGCTCGGTTGATGAGACCTCTAAGCACATAGCGGAGGAGATCACCCCGCGCCTTGGCGGCTACCTGCAAGAGGCGAAACGCCTTGCCCACAATGCAATGAAGCCATTGCTGGAGCAGAAAGCCGCGATGCAGAAGGCCCATGCCGATGAGCGCAAAAAGCTCGATGCTGGCCAGAAGCAGCGATGGGATGCGGAGACGCGCGAACGCGCTGGCCGCCTGCGGCACGGCATGATGGGTTTATGGGATCGACTGACTGGGGATTATCAGAAGACCCGCAGCCAGAATGAGAGGGAGGCGTTCTTCGCGCTCCAGCGGGATCGCCAGCAGCGGCAGGGGCTGATTGCGGCGCAGCTGGCCGAACGGCAGCAGCTGCAAAGCCAAATCCGCGATACCCGCCATAGCCATGCGCGCCAGATACTGGAACTGCACCGGCAGGCCGCCCATTACCGGCTTATGTCAGACCGGGCGCAGGGCAGCGAACGGGGTGGCGAACGGGGCAGCGGGCGCACACAAGAGCGGCAGCGTGGCCGCTTGCATGAACAGTTCGCAGATGCGGCACAGTCACGGGCGCAGCAGCGTGGCGAGCGCCGTCAGACGCGGGAGCGGACGCCGGAACGCGGCCGTGATCTTGAACGGTAGCAGGGCGGTCGCGGCATTTTCCTGTCCAGTGCTGCCGATGTGTCTGGCCTTCCCCCTGCCGGTTTCCACCACACCACATGGAACGACGTTTTCCTGAGTTTCTGGGCCTGATAGCCGCAAGGTCGGTGCAAGGCGTGAGCGAAGCGTCACTGGCCTTCTTCATATCCATTACGATTGCGGACAATGCACCTTTGCGGGCTTCACGCCTGCCTCTCCTCCAAACGCTGCCCATGGTGGGCGGCGGGAAACCCACAGGAGGAAGAGATGATCAAACTCACCGCCAACGATCTGGTCAGAAAATCCAGCCGCGAACTGACCGCACTGTTCAATCAGGTCACGCGCCAGCGTTACAATAGCCCGCGTCTGTCAGCCGACTTCGCCGCTGCCGGTGCCGCGCTGCGCCTGATCCGCGACGAGCTTGCCCGTCGCGGTCAGCGCCCCGGCTGAGGGAGGCCGCCCTATTGGGCGGCCTCTTTGCTGGTTGCCTCTCGCATGACCACCCTGCCATTTAGCGGGAGGGCGTTGAGATTGAGCGTAAAGCCCTTGCCGTCGCGGGTCTTCCAGGCGACGCCGATGTCAGTCCATCGGGCATTATCTCCATCGCCGGTGACGCTGTAGAGCCGGTAGGCGGGGCGGTTGCTGGTGTTGGTATCGGTCATAGTCTTGCTCCTTTTGATATGGCCGCCGGATGATCCCCTTGGCCTCATGGGGAGGAACAAACCCGTGTGGAAAGCAGGGCATCACATGCTGCGCGCCAGCGCACCTTCGGGGCGGAGCTGCACAAGCTGAAAGCGCGGAAGCGAGCCGCATTGATGGCCTGCGAGACGGGTTAAACCCCATGAAAAGAGGCCAAAGGGGTTCAGCCAGCGGCAACAAAAACGGGGGGCAAGCCCGATACCAATACCAGTAATCAGAACGGAACGATCACGTCATTCAGCGGATCGTCGGGGTCAATGACCGGATTGCACATCGCGCGAAGCTCGGCTTCGGTCGGCATGGCTCGCTCAATCTCATCAAACAGCAGCGCCAGAAGGGCGGTCAGGCTGTCGAGAGGCAAAGCAGCAAAGTCACGGTGCGCCAGCGCGGCCTTGTCAGCGGGGCTGGCCTGCCAGGCATTCGCGGCGATCTGGTCGATATTCAGGCACCAGCCTTCGGCGTAGAAATGCGCGGCATGGAAAAGGTGCAGCTTATAAGCGGTCTGTTCATCGCGGCTGGGCATGGCGGGACTCCTTTCATCTTGCGCCATGCTGCCCTGTTCAGGCTGGAAGTTTGGGAGAAACCGCCTATATCAGTCTTGGGCGTCATTGACGCACAATCTTGTTGCGATATAGGCGTCAATGACGTATAATTGGATTATGGACGCCAAACCCATAACCGTTGTCGAAACCCCGTCATTCCTGAAACTTTCAGGAGCGATCTGGGAAGACGACGAGCGGGCGGAGCTGGTCGATTATATCGCCCGCAATCCTGAGAGCGGCGATGTCATCCCCGGCACGGGCGGCGTCCGTAAGCTGCGCTGGTCAAGAGCAGGCAGCGGCAAGCGCGGCGGCGCGCGCGTGATCTATTTCTACTATCACGCTGACGCGCCGATTTACCTGCTGCTTGCCTACGCCAAGGCCGCGCGCACGGACATGACGCCGGATCAGAAACGGCAAGTGTCGGAGCTGACGGCGATATTGAAGAAACACCATGCGGTGAAAGGAGATTAAGATGGCTACGGATTTCGGCCAAGAGCTGATCGAAAGCCTCAATGAGGCAGTTGCCCATGCGAAGGGTAAATCTGCGGCTGCGCGCGTTCATGTCGTGCAGGTGCCGGATGTGCGGGGATTGCGGGAACGGCTCAAAATGTCGCAGCAGGCATTTGCCAACACCTACCGCATTCCGCTCGCCACCCTCAAAGGCTGGGAGCAGGGACGCCGCCAGCCCGATGCCACGGCAGCGGCTTATCTCAGCGTGATTGAACGACTGCCGCGCGAAGCGCGGGCAGCCCTCGAAGGGTAAGCTCCCGCTCAAAAGAGCGAGAGCTGATTGCTTGCGGCTGCGGTCTGCTTCCACGCGAGGCTTTTGCTGGTTTCGGCCAGCCAGCATTCGACATATTCGATTGCGCCGCCGTATCGCGCCACTTCCTGTTCTGAAATGAAGTGCGACTTATAGCCGGTTTCCGTGAAGGGCAGCGGTGCCCTGCGGGGTGAGAGGCTTTCGACCTCCAGGTGCGCGACGGTCGTTTCGTCGTCATAGCGCAGGTAATTCGGCATCCAGCGGATTTCCAGTTTGATGCCGTTCCAGTCGGTTGTGATGATTTCATAGTCTTTCATGTCTGCTTCCTTTGTTCGGGTTAGTCTCGTGGACGGGGAAGCAAACAGGCCGCCGGATGAGACCGGACGATCACCGATCAAGGGGAACGGGCAACACGGGAGCGGTAGCGAATGGAGTGGGCAGCCCGTTGATCGCCGGGCGCGGTGGCCAGATTCACCGGCTCAATCACGGGGACGACGCCCGAAGCAAAGGAAGGCAAGCAGCAGGAAAGCCAAACCTCCCATCACAGCCCTGAACGGCAGCCACGGGGGCAATGCCCATGCCGATATTGCCAAAAGGCGACGCTTATGCGCCGCCTCTGGAGAGGAGATATTCAGCCGCCTTGTTGGCAGCGCTGGCAGCGGTGAAGATGGCTTTGCGGTCGCCTTTCATGATCTTCAGTAATCGCGAGGTGTCGATAATGTGAAGGAACGCGACCAGATTGGCT
>CAYOZY010000152.1:0-6440 GCA_964408525.1 uncultured Sphingobium sp.
TGAGGCGATCCGCGCACACACGAAGCGCGCCCTGATCACCGTCGCGGTTGTCAGCGCGGTTCTCAACATATTGCTGCTCGGCGGCTCCATCTACATGATGCTGGTCTATGATCTGGTGCTGCCCAGCCACAGTGTACCCACGCTGGTCGGCCTCGCCATCTTGATTCTCATTATCTATGCGTTTCAGGGGGTTCTGGATTTTCTGCGCGGGCGGTTGCTCATTCATTTCGGCGCGGCGGTCGATGTCGATCTCAACCGCGATATTCACGGCCTCATTTGCCTGCTTTCGCGCTCGCAAAATGATCTCGACGGCATGCAGCCGGTGCGCGATCTCGATCAACTCCGGTCCTTTCTTTCCGGCCCCGGCCCGACGGCGCTGGTTGATCTGCCGTGGATGCTGTTCTTCATCATCGTTCTGTTCCTGCTCCACCCGTGGCTGGGCATTACGGTGTTGATCGGCGGGGCCATTCTCGTGTTCCTCACCTATCTCACGGAGCGGCTGACGATTACCAAGAGCGGACAGATGATGAAGCTTAACTCCAGCCGCCTCCGTCTGGCAGAAACGACGCGGCGTCATGCCGATGTGCTCTTCGCCAACGGCATGCAGGAACGGGTGGCCGATCGCTGGAGCGAGGTGAGCGGGCAGTTTCTGGCGGCGCAGGAAAAGCTCAGCGGCGCCACCGCCTCCATGAGCAACCTGACCAAGATATTGCGCATGGTGCTGCAATCGAGCGTGTTGACCGTTGGCGCGCTGCTGGTGCTGGAAGTCAAGGCGAGCGGGGGTGTGATCTTCGCCAGTTCGATCATTTCGTCCCGAGCGCTCGCACCCGTAGAGGCCGCGATTGCACATTGGCGCGGCTTTGTCGGCGCGCGCCAGTCATGGCAGCGGTTGAGAACGCTGATCCTGTCCATGCCGAAGGACATGATTTCGGACGTGCTGCCTGCTCCAAAGGCTTCGCTGAGCGTCGAAAATCTCTCACTCGGTCCGCCGGGGACGGGACGGAAAACGGTTCATGATGTGAGTTTCGTCGTCAAGGCCGGCGAGGCGGTGGCGATCATCGGGCCGAGTGGCTGCGGCAAATCGACTCTTGCCCGCGCGCTGGTCGGCATCTGGCATCCGCTGGAGGGGCATGTGCGGCTCGACGGTGCCGACCTGCGGCAATGGCCGATGACCAAGCTGGGGCGGCATATGGGCTATGTGCCGCAGAATGTGGAGCTGCTCGACGGTACGATCGCCGAGAATATTTCCCGCTTCGAGCCGGATGCGAAGGCGGATGATGTGATCGCCGCGGCGAAGATGGCTGGCGTTCACGACCTCATCCTGCGTCTGCCCGATGGCTATAACAGCCCGGTCGGCGCGGATGGCCGGGCGCTTTCGGGTGGGCAACGCCAGCGGATAGCGCTGGCCCGCGCGGTCTATGGCGATCCGTTCCTGATCGTGCTCGACGAACCCAATTCCAACCTCGACGCCGAGGGCGAGGAAGCGCTGGGTGAGGCGATCAATCACGCGCGGGCGCGGGGCGCGATTGTTATCGCCATCGCCCATCGCCCCTCGATCCTTACCTCGGTCGATCTGGTGTTGCTGATGAAGGACGGGCAGGCCAAGGCATTTGGTCCGACGCAGAAAATCGTACCGGGCCTCTTGCCGCCTGCTTCCGCCGACAAGGCTTCCACACAGGCCGCGAGCGGATAAAATTGGTAAAGGCATCTTGAGACTATGTCCTTTATGGCGGTAGGCAGGCGATTGCGGCAATGACAACAGGGAAACCGGCGCAGATATGAGAAAAGGAATAATCCTCGCGGGCGGATCGGGCACACGCCTCTATCCGCTGACTCGCGCCGTCTCGAAACAGCTCATGCCCGTCTATGACAAACCGATGATCTATTATCCGCTCTCGGTGCTGATCATGAGCGGCATCCGCGAGATACTCATCATAACCACGCCTCAGGATAAGGCGGCGTTTCAGGCTCTGTTGGGGGACGGCGCCGAGATGGGCCTCGCGATCAGCTATGCTGTCCAGCCCGAACCGGAGGGGCTGGCGCAGGCCTATCATATCGGAGCCGACTTCGTAGGAACATCCCCTTCAACATTGATTTTAGGAGATAATATATTTTACGGACATGGCCTGACACAGTTGCTTGCCAGCGCTTCGGCGCGCGAGCAGGGTGCAACGGTGTTCGGCTATTATGTCAATGACCCTACGGCCTATGGCGTTGTTTCCTTCGATTCTGAAGGACGGGCCAAAACCATCGAAGAAAAGCCGAAAAATCCAAAATCTCACTATGCAGTTACGGGGCTGTATTTCTATGACGGTCGCGCAGTGGAATATGCGCACCGGATCAAGCCTTCGGCGCGCGGCGAGCTGGAAATTACCGACCTTAACCGCATGTATCTCGAAAATGGCGACCTCAATGTCGAGATCATGGGGCGGGGCTATGCGTGGCTCGATACCGGAACGCATGGTTCACTGATCGATGCCGGTATTTACGTTCGCATCACGGAGGAGCGGCAGGGGCTAAAGATATGCTGCCCTGAGGAATTATGCTGGCGCATGGGGTTTATCGATGATGACGGCCTCAAGCGCGTCGCCGAACCTTTGCGCAAGTCAGGCTATGGCGAATATCTCCTCGCGCTGCTGGAGAAGGGCGTCGCGTGGAACTGATCGAGACAGCAATCAGGGATGTATTGATCGTCGAACCCAAAGTGATCGGCGACGATCGCGGCTTTTTCATGGAGAGCTGGAACCAGCGGACTTTCGCGGCCGCAGGGCTGGACTTGCAATTCGTTCAGGACAATCACAGCCGCTCGTCGCGCGGCGTATTGCGGGGGCTGCATTATCAGCAGCCCGGCGCGCAGGGAAAGCTGATTCGGGTTGTGTCCGGCGCGGTGTTCGATGTCGTCGTCGACCTGCGGCAGGGTTCGCCGACTTTCGGGCGCTGGGTCGGGGTCGAGCTGAGCGGTGAAAACAAGCGTCAGCTCTGGGTGCCGCCGGGCATGGCGCATGGCTTTCTGTGTCTGGAGGACAACACCGATTTCCTCTATAAATGTACGGCATTCTATAACCGCGACACGGAGCATTGCCTGTTGTGGAATGATCCTGACATCGGGGTAGAATGGCCGCTCGACGGCATGACGCCACAGCTTTCCGCCAAGGATGCGGTGGGCACGCCCTTTGCCGAGGCCGTGAAATATCCATGAAGGCGTTGTTGACTGGAGCCAATGGCCAGCTTGGGCGCGCGCTTCAGGCGACCGCTCCGGAAGGCGTACGGCTTGTGGTGTTGGGTTCGACAGAACTCGACATCGGCGACGAGGCCGCTGTGATGGCCGTGGTTGAGGCGGAAAAGCCGGAGCTTATCCTTAATGCCGCTGCCTACACGGCGGTGGACAAGGCCGAGAGCGATGAGGAAGCCGCCCTTCACGTCAACAGCAAGGGCGTGGCGAACCTTGCCCTCGCGGCCCGCGAAACCGGGGCGCGGCTCGTTCATGTCTCCACCGATTTCGTGTTCGACGGCGCCAGTAGCACCCCCTATCGCCCGGACAGCCCAACCGCGCCATTGGGCTCCTATGGCCGCACCAAGCTTGCGGGGGAGCGGGCCGCTGCTATCGCTGATGCGCTTATCGTTCGGACGGCATGGGTTTATGGCGCCGCAGGCCATAATTTCGTGCGCACCATGTTGCGTCTGATGGCGGAACGCGACGAGGTGCGCGTTGTTGCGGACCAGATCGGCACGCCAACCTTCGCCACCGGGCTGGCCGAAGCGATCTGGGCGCTCGATGCGGCGGGCGCAAAAGGCATTTTTCATCATGCCGACAGCGGTGTCGCGAGCTGGTATGATTTTGCGGTAGCGATTCAGGAGGAGGCGCTGGAGCTGGGGCTGCTTGGACGCGCAGTGCCGGTCATCCCCATTGCGACGCGCGATTTTCCGACGCCCGCACGGCGTCCGGCCTATTCAGTGCTGGACAAGAGCGCGACCATCGACATTCTTGGCGCCCCGGCGCCGCACTGGCGTGTCAATCTGCGCCGCATGCTTCGGGAATTGAAGGATAATGGCTGAGTTGCTTGTTACCGGGGGCGCGGGGTTCATCGGCGCCAATTTCGTCCATTACTGGCGCGAACATCATGCTGAGGACGAGATCGTCGTGCTCGATGCGCTGACCTATGCGGGCAACCCCGCCAATATCGAGGGGCTGGAGGGCGTTGAGCTGGTGGTCGGCGACATTTGCGATACCGATCTCGTCGAAAAGCTGCTGCGCGACCATGGCATTGCGACAATCGTGCATTTTGCGGCGGAGAGTCATGTCGATCGCTCGATTACGGGGCCGGACGCCTTCGTCACCACCAATGTTATCGGCACCCACAGCCTGCTCAAGGCCGCGCGCAAGCTGTGGCTCGACAGTGGCACCGGCAAGCCGCACCGCTTCCATCATGTCTCGACCGATGAGGTCTATGGCTCGCTGGGGCCGAACGATCCGGCGTTCAGCGAAACCACACCCTATGCGCCCAATTCGCCCTATTCGGCGTCAAAGGCGGGGTCGGATCATCTGGTGCGCGCCTATCATCATACCTATGGGCTGGACGTGACGACCAGCAATTGCTCAAACAACTACGGCCCGTATCAATTTCCGGAAAAGCTGATCCCGCTGTTCCTGCTGAACTGCCTGCATGGCCGCAGCCTGCCGATTTATGGCGACGGCATGAATGTGCGTGACTGGCTGCATGTCGAGGATCATTGCAACGGGATCGAGCGGGTCTTGCAGGCAGGAAAGCCGGGCGAAACCTATAATATTGGCGGCGGGCAGGAGTTGCCCAATCTGCGCGTGATCGAGGAAATCTGCGCAACGGTGGACAGGGCGTTTGCCGATGATCCCGCGCTGGCGGAGCGTTTCCCCGACGCTCCGGCCGCGGTGGGCGCGGCTTCCGACACGCTCAAGACATTCGTTACCGATCGTGCCGGGCATGACCGACGTTACGCCATCGATGAGACCAAGGCCCGCTCTGAGCTTGGTTATGCGCCGCGCCGCACCTTTGCCGAGGGCTTTGCCCAGACGCTCGCATGGTATCTCGCCAATGAAGGCTGGTGGCGGCCACTGCTGACAAGGCACTGAACTTAGAGCGCGCTGCGTTAAATCTGAATCAGGAAGCGCGCTCTATCTTTTTGTTGTCGCATCGTTTTTTGCGCAAAACCGGTTCCCACTTTTGCGCACGATGCTCTAATTTCGCTGTCGAGCCTCTCTGTCCAAACTCCATGAAACAAATGGCCCGGCCGCTTCTTGCGCGCGACCGGGCCGGTTCGGGAATATGGACTGCCCTTAGAGGATGAAGTCGTTCGCCTTGAGCGAGGTAACGCCGTTCACCTGGATCGCGAAGTCCGCGATGCCGTCGCCATTGGTGTCGCCCTCGACAATCGCATTGCCGTTCACGACCTTGTAGTGAAGCTCACCGGCAACCTTGTGGAAATTCTGGGTGTCGATGAAGGTGAAGTGATCGGCATAGCTCGTCTTGCTGTTGGCATCGATCAGCACGAGCTCGATCTTGTCCGTGCCGCTCTGGAAGTCGGTGATGACATCGGGCGTCTGGGCGGTAGCATCGCCGCCGCGGAAGCGGAAGGTATCCGCGCCCGCGCCGCCGGTCATGACATCCTTGCCGGCTCCGCCTTCGACGAGGTCGTCGCCCGCGCCGCCGTCGATGGCGTCATTGCCAAGGCCGCCGTTCACGAAGTCATTGCCGTTGCCACCGCGCAGGGTGTCGTTGCCATCCTGACCGGCGATGGAGTCGTTGCCGTCTCCGCCGTCAAGCGTGTCGTCTCCGGCGAGGCCCTGGAAATTATCGTCGCCAGCCATGCCGTAGAGAATATCGTTTCCGCTGGAGCCGATAATGCGGTTGTCCATATCGTTGGCGATGCCGGTCTGGCCGCCTGTCGCCATGCGGAGCTGTTCGACATTGGCGTCGAGCGTGACGCTGGTATAGGCGTATACCGTGTCATAGCCCCCATTGGCCGTTTCGACCACATGATCGGCGGCGGACTTGATATAATAGGTGTCGTTACCCGTGCCGCCTTCCAGAACGTGGCTCTGGCCGGTGCCGCTGGCGCCATAGCCATAGATGAGGTCGTTGCCCGCACCCGCCACGACGTGGGAATTGCCAGAGGTAGCATAGAGGCGGTCGTTGCCGCTCGTGCCGTTGATGGTGGTGTATCCGACGGACGTGTCGATTACCGTGGAAGGAGTGGGTGTCGGAGCTGGAGCCGGAGCCGGAGCGGGTGCCGGAGCCGGAGCCGGAGCGGGTGCGGGTGCTGGTGCCGGGGCCGGAGCGGGTGCCGGAGCGGGTGCTGGTGCTGGTGCCGGTGCCGGTGCCGGAGCAGGCGTCGGCGTGACAGTCCCGCCGCCGGTCGAGCTGGACGGCGCCAGCGTCAGATCCTGAAGCAGGCCGGTGAAATCG
>CAYOZY010000153.1:0-6418 GCA_964408525.1 uncultured Sphingobium sp.
AGCATGAATATGAGCGGAGTTCCTGCATGAAAGGCGTCGCCACCGACATCGGCACAATCCATTTCATCGGCATCGGCGGCATCGGCATGTCCGGCATCGCCGAGGTGATGCACAATCTCGGTTACACGGTTCAGGGCAGCGATGTGGCCGAGGGCTATGTGATCGAAGGTTTGCGCAAAAAAGGCATCCGGGTGATGATCGGCCATAAGGCCGAAAATCTGGGCGATGCCGCGGTGGTCGTCACTTCGACCGCGATCAAGAAGGGCAATCCGGAGGTCGATCTGGCGCTTGAACGGCGCGTGCCGGTCATTCGCCGCGCGGAGATGCTCGCGGAGCTGATGCGGCTGAAATCGACGGTTGCGGTCGCGGGCACGCATGGCAAGACGACGACCACGAGCATGATCGCAGCGCTGCTCGATGCGGGCGGGGTGGACCCGACCGTCATCAACGGCGGAATCATCAACGCTTACGGCTCCAACGCGCGTCTGGGGTCGAGCGAATGGATGGTGGTGGAGGCGGACGAGAGCGACGGCAGCTTCCTGCGCCTCGACGGCACGATCGCGGTCGTGACCAATATCGATCCGGAGCATCTCGATCATTATGGCGATTTCGACAGCGTCAAGGACGCCTTTGTCGAATTTGTCGAGAATGTGCCCTTTTACGGCGCGGCGATGGTCTGCCTCGATCATCCTGAGGTGCAGGCGATATTGCCGCGCGTGCAGGATCGGCGCATCGTTACCTATGGCTTTTCCGCACAGGCGGATATTCGCGGCGAGAATGTGCAGCCCTATCCGGGCGGCAACCGTTTCGATGTGCAGGTGCGCGAGCGTGACGGTTCGGTGCGGCGGATCGAGGGGGTCGAGCTGCCGATGCCGGGGCGGCACAATGTGCTCAATGCGATGGCCGCAATCGGCGTCGCGCTGCACATGGGCATAGACGATGCGACGATCCAGACAGGCTTCGCCAAGTTCGGCGGGGTGAAGCGGCGCTTCACAAAGGTCGGTGAGATCGCGGTTCAGGGTGGCAGCGCAACCGTGATCGATGATTATGGCCATCATCCCGTCGAGATCAAGGCGGTGCTTGCCGCCGCGCGCGAGGGAGCGAAGGGGCGAGTGATCGCCGTTGTGCAACCGCATCGCTTCACCCGTCTGCGCGATCTGATGGATGAGTTTCAACAGGCGTTCAACGATGCCGATGTCGTCTATGCCGCTCCGGTCTATCCGGCGGGCGAGCAACCGATCGAGGGTGTGGACAGCGCGGCGCTGGTCGCAGGGCTGAAGCGGCGCGGGCATCGCGCAGCGTCGGAAGTTGTGAGCGCGGAGGCGCTGGCGGAGGCTCTGGCGGCGGACCTGCGCGCCGACGACATGATCGTTTGCCTTGGCGCAGGCGACATCACCAAATGGGCTGCCGGTCTTGCCGATGCTGTCTCGTCGCGCTGTTCGGAGAAGGCGGCATGATCGCCGGGACCACGCGCCTGTGAATGTCGTTGGGATTGTTATTCAGGCCACACGCGGCAAGCTGAGCGCGGATGCGCCGCTGGCGCCGCTGGTCTGGTTCAAGAGCGGCGGGAGCGCTCAATGGCTTTTCGAACCCGCCGACATTGCCGACCTTCAGAACTTTTTGCGCGACCTTGACCCGGCGCTGCCGTTGATGGCGCTGGGCCTCGGATCGAACCTCATCATTCGCGACGGCGGGGTGCCGGGCGTGGTCGTGCGGCTGGGCAAGGCATGCGGCGCGGTGGAGGCAGCGGGCCCGCTGACGCTGAAATGCGGCGGCGGGGCGAGCGGCATCGCGGTTTCTTCCGCCGCGCGCGATGCCGGGATAGCGGGTCTGGAGTTTCTCCGCTCTATTCCCGGCACGGTCGGCGGCTTTGTGAGGATGAACGGCGGTGCTTATGGCCGCGAGACGAAGGACATATTGCTCGAATGTGACATAGTGTTGCGCTCCGGCGAGCTGGAGACTCTGCCGGTCGATGCGCTGCATTACACCTACCGGCATAGCGAACTGCCCGAAGGCGCGATCGTCGTTTCCGCGACCTTTCGCGGGGAAGCTGGCGAGCCTGCCGCCATTCAGGCCGAGATGGATCGCATCGCCGCAGCTCGCGAAGAAAGCCAGCCGCTGCGCAGCAAGACCGGCGGCTCCACCTTCAAGAACCCGCCGGGGCATAAGGCTTGGGCATTGGTCGATGAGGCCGGGTGCCGGGGGCTGCAACTGGGCGGCGCACAGGTGAGCGAGAAGCATACCAATTTCCTCATCAACACGGGTGAGGCTACCAGCGCCGATATAGAGGCGCTGGGCGAAGAGGTGCGCAGACGGGTGAAGGCGAACAGCGGGATCGACCTTGAATGGGAAATCCAGCGGGTCGGACTTTCCCCCATGGAAACCCAAGCATGACCCGCGGCCCCTGGCATGTCGCTGTCCTCATGGGCGGCTGGTCCGCGGAGCGGTCGGTGTCGCTCAGCAGTGGCGAGGGCGTGGCGAAAGCGCTCGAATCGCGTGGGCACAAGGTGACACGGATCGACATGGATCGCGACGTCGCCCTTCGCCTCTCCGAGGCGAAACCCGATGTCGTGTTCAACGCGCTGCACGGCGTTCCCGGCGAGGACGGCACGGTGCAGGGCATGCTCGATCTGATGGGCCTGAAATATACCCATAGCGGCCTCGCGACCTCGGTTATCGCCATCGACAAGCAGCTCACCAAGCAGAGTCTGATGCCCCATGGAATCCCGATGCCCGGTGGCCATGTGGTAAAAAGCGAGAGCCTTTATGAGGGCGACCCGATTTCGCGCCCCTATGTGGTGAAGCCGGTCAACGAGGGCAGCTCGGTCGGCGTGGCGATCGTCACGGAAGGGGGCAACTACGGCAACCCCATCGGGCGGGATACGCAAGGCCCGTGGCAGGAGTTCGAGGAGCTGCTGGCAGAACCTTATATCAGGGGCCGCGAGCTGACCACCGCCGTGCTGGGCGGGGAAGCGCTGCTGGTGACGGAGCTGCGGCCCAAATCGGGCTTCTATGATTTCGACGCCAAATATACCGACGGCATGACCGAGCATGTCTGCCCGGCTGATATTCCCGATGAGATCGCGGCGGCCTGCAAGGACATTGCCCTGCGCGCGCACAGGCTTCTGGGGTGCAGGGGTGCTTCGCGATCCGACTTCCGCTGGGACGACGAGAAGGGCGTCGATGGGCTGTTCCTGCTGGAGGTCAACACCCAGCCGGGCATGACCCCCCTGAGTCTGGTTCCGGAACAGGCGGCGAAACTGGGCATTTCATATGCGGAACTGGTCGAGCGGATTGTGGAAGAGGCGCTGGTGGAGGACGCGCTTTGAGCGAAGTGCGCATCCGTAGGGGCGGCACAGGCCGCCTTTCCGCGAAACCTGCCGCGCTCGGCGCGGGAAAGGGACGCGCCGCGAGCAGAGGCAAGGGCAACACATCGCAGGTCAACGCGCTGCTGGCGAAGCTGCCGGTCAGCCATGAGACGCTTCAGCGCGCGATGACGGCTGCCGTCGCCGTCGTCGGCATCGGTGCTGTGGCCGGCGTGGCGACCTTCTTCGGCCTGCCCGGAGCGGCGCGCATCGAACTGGCGGAGCTGGCGGCGCGCGGGGGCTATGAGGTCGAAAAGGTCGAGGTGACGGGCATAAGCCGCATGGACGCCGCGGATGTCTACTCGATCGCGCTCGGAGAGGTCGACCGGTCAATGGTCAACGTCGATCTGGAGCGGTTGCGGCAGGATATCATGCGCTTGCCCTGGGTTAAGGATGCCCGTGTTTCCCGCCGTTTGCCTGATACGCTGGCCGTCGATATCGTCGAGCGTCAGCCCACCGCCGTGTGGCAGCATCAGGGGCAACTGGTGCTGATCGACGCGAGCGGAGCGGAGCTGGAGCCGGTGAGCGTCGAGGCACTGCCGGACCTGCCGCTGGTGGTGGGCGAGGACGCCAATCGTCAGGCGGAGCGACGGGAGCGACTGATGGAGGCGGCGCCTGCGCTCAAGCCCGTGCTGGCGAGTGCGACATGGGTCGGCAACCGCCGCTGGGATTTGCGCTTTCAGTCGGGCGAGATTCTGTCCCTGCCCGAAGGCGACGAAGCGGCGGCGGCGGCGCTGGTGAACTTTGCGCGGCTGGATGGAATAAACCGCTTGCTCGGCCGGGGCATCCTCCGCTTCGACATGCGCGATCCGGGCAAGTTCGTGCTGCGCATGGCTAAGGGCAGGGCTGCGCCGCAAATCGATACGAAACCCGGCGAAGGGGAGGGCGGCGCTATCGTTGCGCCGACGCCTGCGCCCGAACCGGCGGTTGCGCATGGCGAAGAAGGGGAGCAGGGCTGATGGCGCAACCCAAGGCGCGCAACATCATCACCGCGCTCGACATTGGTTCGTGGAAGATTTCGGCGCTGATTGCTGCGGTTAATGATGCGGGCGAGTTGGAGGTGCTGGGCACGGGCCAGCGCGAGAGCCGGGGCGTGCGCAGGGGCTTCATCGCGGATATGGAGCGCACCGAGATCGCCATTCGCGAGACGGTGGAGCAGGCGGAGCGCGTCGCGGGCAGCAATATCGAGGATGTGTGGGTCGGCTTTTCCGGAGGCAATCTCGTCAGCGATGTCGTGTCTGTGGAACGCGAACTGGGCGGCTATCGGGTCGAGGAAGGCGACATCAGCGACCTGTTGAGAGTGGGGCGGGACAGTATTGATCCGGGCGGCAAGACCATCCTCCATGCCCAGCCCGCCTGTTATACGATCAATGGCAATCAGGGCGTGAAGCGCCCCGAAGGCATGCATGCCGACCGGCTTGGCGTCGATATTCATGTGGTGCTGGCCGATGGCGCGCCGCTCGCCAATATGGAGATGTGCGTGCGGGGCGCCTATCTCAACGTCAATGGCATCGTCGCCGCGCCTGCCGCGACGGGCATGGCCTGCCTCACGGAGGAGGAGCGCGATCTGGGCGTGGCGCTGGTGGAGATCGGCGCGGGCGTCACCAATGTGTCGGTCTATGCGGGCGGTGCGCTGCTTGGCATGCACAGCATCGCCATGGGCGCGTCGGACATTACGGACGACATCGCCTCGGCCTTCGGCATCCGCCGCTCTCAGGCCGAACGGGTGAAGTGTTTTTATGGCTCGGCGATGCAGAATCCGCGCGATTTTCGCGAGATGATCGAGATCGTTCCCAATGTTGCGGAAGGAGAGCGCAGCGACGGCGGCAAGATCACCCGCGCGGCGCTCGTCTCGGTCATCTGCGAACGCCTCGGCCAGATCCTGGCGCAGGTCAACGAGGGGCTGACGCAGCTCGGTTTCGGCGCGCCGGGTGGGCGGCAGGTGGTGCTCACCGGCGGCGGCGCGGAAATGAAGGGCGTTGCCGACTATGCGCAAGGAGTGCTCGGCCGCACGGTGCGGATCGGGCGGCCGCGCGGGCTGGTCGCCTTGCCAGAGGCCCATGCCGGCCCGGCCTTCGCGACGCTGGTCGGGCTGGCGCTTTATGGCCACGCTAACCCCTTGGATTTGCGGGCCTTGCCGGGCGGTTCCGGGCGAACGGGCAAGGATGGTTCGAAGCGCTGGTGGCAGCGCCTCGCGAATGCTGTGAAGGCCGGTTACTGATCCGAGACAGCTTGTGTGAAAAAATGGTTAAAAAAGGGGTGAATTGCGATTCCAACTCGTGCATGAAGGATAGTTGAAACGCCGTCCGCGTCGCGTCGGAGGGTCTCGGAGCAGGGTTGGGGGGCACCCCTTAGGGAGCAAGTCATATGAGCATCGAAATTGGACCGCCAATGGTTGACGAACTGAAGCCCCGCATCACCGTGGTTGGTGTCGGCGGCGCGGGCGGAAACGCCATCGCCAACATGATCGCGGCGCAGGTCGAGGGGGTCGACTTCATCGTGGCGAACACGGACGCGCAGGCATTGAACGCCTCGCCCGCGGAACGCCGTATCCAGCTTGGCCCGCGCATCACCGAGGGTCTGGGCGCCGGGTCGCGCCCGGAGATCGGTCGCGCGGCGGCAGAAGAGACGATCACCTCGGTCGAGGAAGCGCTGGACGGCGTCCATATGTGCTTCATCGCTGCGGGTATGGGCGGCGGCACCGGCACGGGCGCCGCGCCGGTCATCGCCAAGACTGCGCGCGAAAAGGGCATCCTGACCGTCGGCGTCGTCACCAAGCCCTTCACCTTCGAGGGCACGCGCCGCGCCCGCTCGGCCGAAGCGGGCATCGAGGAACTGCAAAAGCATGTCGATACGCTGATCGTGATCCCCAACCAGAACCTGTTCCTTGTCGCCAACCCGAACACCACCTTCAAGGAAGCGTTCGAAATGGCGGACGAAGTGCTGCAGCAGGGTGTGCGCGGTATCACCGATCTGATGGTCATGCCGGGCCTGATCAACCTCGACTTCGCCGACGTCCGCTCCGTGATGGGCGAGATGGGCAAGGCGATGAT
>CAYOZY010000154.1:0-6364 GCA_964408525.1 uncultured Sphingobium sp.
GGGGGTGATTGCATTCGCCGCAGGTGACGACACCGCGCAGCGGGAAATCCTCATTGATATCGGCGCGGACAGGCGCGAACGGCTTGCCGTTCAGGCGCTCCTGTATCCGCTGGAATGTTTCCAGCGAGATCAGCGGCTCATGCTGAGCCTTCCGCAGCGAAATGCCCCACACTTCGCTTTCGATATAACCCGCATAGATCGGGCGGGTCAGAATGCGATGCGCCTGCTCATTGGTCAGGAAGCCGTGACGGCACACCGGAAAGTCGGGGTGGGCTTCAAGGTAACGCTTGACCTCGGCGCGTGTAGCAAAGCGCCCGCTGGCATAGCCTTCCAGCCCTTCGGCGATGATCGAGGCAATCGGCTCATCGCGCACCAGCACCGAACCGCCAGCGGCGCTCTTCTGGTAGCGATAGCCCAACGGGGCATTATGCACCCAGTAGCCATTCATCATCCGTGCCCGCATTCTGTTCTTGGCTTGTTCTCCATTTTTCTGCCGCTGGTGCTGCGACACGCTTGCCAGCAGATGCTCGACCAGCTGGCTGTCAGAGTCGGTGCCGAACTCGATGGATGGGCTTTCAAGGAAACCGCCCGCGCCGGAAATTTCGGCGCGCAGTTTCAGGTGGGCTTCGATGCCACGCGCAAGGCGGCTGATATCGTCAATGATGACGACCACACCTTCGCGGCGATGCTTGCGCAAGAAGGCCAGCATCTCCAGCATACCTGGACGCCCGAGAAGCGAGCCGGACATATCGTCGCTGAATACCCGCACGACTTCATGGCCACGATACTTAGCGTATTCGCGGCAGCGGGTTTCCTGGGATTCAAGGCCATTGCCTTCCCGTGCCTGCTTTTTGGTACTGACGCGGCAGTAAATCACTGCCTTTTGATTGGTTTTTCTGCTCATTTTATCACCTGGGCGCAATCTGCCCCTTGGGATATGACCGGGGGCGGCTGTTGTTTTTCGCGCCCTCTCCCTGCTCATCATAGGGGAGGTCAACAAGTTCAAAAGTCTCGGATTTTTCGAGGCTATCACAATCTGAAGCCCCAAGAAAAGCATAGTTTGCGCGCGCAGACAAGGAAAGCTGCACGGGGCTAAGCCCCAATGCCTGTTCAACCAAAGAAATGGCAATGCTGTCGATGAGCCGGATCAGCTCGTCTTTGCTCTCATCGGAAATATCGAGATCGGCAAGGTGTTGCCTCAGCTCAGCTATCTCTTCCGGTGTAAGCGGAACCATATATCCCCCGCTGTCAAAAGACAGCGCCTCTTCATTGAGGCGCGGGATTTTGGTTACACTTGTCCGTCTTCCGATATGGGAGGAACCTGCATTTCCCCCCGCGCCCAGCTCTCAATGACACGTCCTGTCTTTTATGAGAGCCTATCTTCATTATACCGCAGAATTCTGCCGGTTTTCAAACTTGGCGCATGGTGCGCCGCACATCATGCCTTACCCGAATGCAGATCGCGCACATCGCGAAGCTGCGCTTTCCACGGATTGACCGTGTAATAAGGCAGCCGCTCGCAGACGAAGAGCGGCGGCAATCCCGCCACCTTGATAATCTGGCGGCCTGCACCGATGCCCCGGATATCTTCGCTTTGCAGGACAGGGCGGCGCGCTTCGTTGCGATTGGAACCGGCGGTTTCCACCGCGCCGCCGCCGACATTGAGGCCGTGAATCACAATGGTGACATTGCCCGACCACAGTTCCAGATCACGGATCAGATCGGGGTCTTCGACGCCCGTCATCGTGAAGATGCTGGCCTGATCCTCAAATTCCTTCACGGCCTCCTTGCTCCAGCGGCCTTCCATCGAATAGCGCCCCTGCGAGAATATCCAGAGCTGAATGCCTTTGCCGCGATACAGCCGCAGCGCCTTCATCACGGCTGGCGCGGCTGGCATCTGCGGGAATTCATCCAGGATGAACGTCGTACGCACCGGCCCGCTTTCGCGGGCAATGGTCTCAATCGCGTAATTGACGACAAGGGTAATCCACGGCGCTGCCACCGAGAGCTTGTCGCTTGGCGTGATCAGATACACCGTGCATGGCTCATGCTTGAGCCTGCCAAAATCAAAGTCATGGGCAGCAGTGCTGCGCTCCAGTGACTTGCCCACTTCAAAGGCGGCCAGCGCCTGAATGGCTTCCGCCTTATAGGCTTCAAACTGCTTTGGCGCATCGAAATAGGTGGCGGCTTCAGCAGCAGCGCGCCGCGCAATCCCTTCGATTCCACAGCTTGTCATCATCTGGAAGCTGGCTTCCAGCTCTTCCGAGGATGAATTGACGAAGCGCCACAGCCCGCCGGGGTTGCAGTTCTCCACATCACGCATCGCCAGATATTCGAGATGGACAGAGAGGATGCGCCGCGCCCCCTGCTTCGCCCAATCCTCATCCTTGCCCGACACCAGCATATAGGCAATCTCATCGGCCTGCGTGTCGATCTCGCCGCCCCGCGCAATCACGTCTCTCAACAGCTGGAACGGATTGATCCGCGTATTGGGCAAGCCCAGCAGCCCGAACGGATTGAGATAGATGCAGGGCTGCCCCAGCGTTGCCGCGCGATGCTCATGGGAGGCAAAGCAGTTCTCGCCATCCTTCACATCGACCACGACCAGCGAGCGGTCGCGGATATGGGCGAGATTCGGCAGGATCATATCTCGGCCTTTGCCGCTGCCAGTTCGGGCATATGTTAGGACATGGCCTTCCTGATGCCAGAACAGCATCCGGCCATTCAGCGCGCCGAGGAACAGCCCCTTGGGATTGAGCAGACCTGTGGCGGCTGCATCGCGTAAAGTCGCCAACCTGCCATCGCCAAGCTGGCCTGAAGCGGCAGCGGCGGCCATGACCGCCTGCTGCACTTCGGCTTGTTCGCGCGCCGCCTCTTCCCGCTGGCTCCGGTCAAGGCTTGTGGCCATGTTCACAAAGCCGGTGAGCGTGCGGAACAGCTGATCGACGCGCATGGGGCGGCTTATTCCTTGGCCGTCGCGTCGCGGCTGATTTCCGGCAGGGGCGGCAGCTTCAACGGCGGCACGGCATTGATCTTCGCCGTCACATCGGCAGGCGGCGGCAGGTTGATGTCCCAGCCATCAACCTTGACCAGAACGCCGGTCTGCACCGCCTCATCCAGTTCCATCTTCAGGCGGTCGCTAATGGTGTCGGCATAGGCATGAGCCGTCTGCGCCGCGTTGGGATCGACGAACACGGCGAGGTTGCCAAAAATGCGGGCAAGGTTGACCACGGCGATATCGCCACTCTGCATGGTCTGGGTCTGCGCCATGCGCTGATGTGTATAATCCTGCTGCATCTTGGCGGTGGCGTCGGCGTACATACGGGCGCGCTCATGCGCCATCTGGTAGCTGACGCCGATAGCCTGAAGGCTGGTGCGATAGGCTTCATTCTGCTGCGCCACGCTCAGTTCCACCTGCTTTACCCAGGCTTCATACTTCGCATGGGTTTCAAGCTGGTGGGCGTTGGTCTCGGCAACCAGACGGCCATTGTAGCTGCCAAGCCAGGTGGAAGGTTTGGCGGCAATCGGCGCCATCACTTCCAGCGTAATGAACAGACCAGCCGTAGCGGCAGAGACAAAAGCCGCCTGTATGACTGCCGGAACCCGCCGCCGACGCGGCGGCATCATCACCGCCAGATTGGGATTGTGCTGTGCCGCTGGCAGCGCAGGCGCGGCTTTGCCCGCAGCGTTGCCGTCGTCATGGTAATTGATGGTGTATTGTTCCGCCATGAAGGCCTCCTTGCTGGTAAGCGGTGGAGGCCCTCCTTCAACACATGCGCGCAGCGGCTCTGGGAGAAAGGCAAGAAAAAAGCCGTGGCTTCCGCCACGGCTCCTTTCTCCGCATCTACGCCGCTTTAGCGCAGAATGTGGCGCGCAATCGCCGGATTCCAGACCTCGATAGCGAGATAGATCAGGCGCAGCCGCTCGATGACCCGCTTCTGCGGACGCTGGCGCGATTCCACAAAAGCGAATTTCTTGAAATCGGACACCCACTTGAATGACGGCTCCCCGAACACCTCATCAACGTCGGGGACATTGTAAGGGCGGCCATCCTCCCAGAAGAACCCGCCAAACTGCGACTGGAGATCGCGGAGATCACCCTTGTTCAAGGCTTCATCCCGCTGCTCGCTGGCAACAACCGACGCCTGACTGGCAAAGCCATAAACAAGGTCGGCACAACAATCGACAAAGGGGCGACGGGCGAGTTCCGTGTTGGCGACGACCATCGCCATTCGCCTTTGTACCGCGCAATCCGCCAGCTGATCATCGGTGGGGACGGTAATGCGACGGCGCGCATTTTCCTTCGAGATCAGCGCCCGCCGCCGCTCGCGGTTGAACAGCTTTTTCTCGGCATTCTCCAGAATCTGGCACAGGCAGTCCTGTGCCGTTCCGCCCATGGCGGAACAGTCGGTGCATTTGGTCATGTTGTGAATTCCTGTGAAACTTGGTGCTGGCGCGGTTGCCGACCGTGCCTTCCGGTTTCAGGAGGGGGCGCTGCCCTCAGCCGCCCCCTCCGGGATCAGCTTGCCTGATTAAGGCAGCGTCCCGTCAATATGGGATAATAGCTCATCCGGTTTTTCCTCATGGGGGCAGCGCTATCCGCGCCGCCCCGTCAGCCAGCTATTTGTTCTGGCCAGCCTTGTACCCAGCCTCTGCCGCTTCGCGCTGTTGCGAGCTCATGCCGCGTGTGTCTGGAGCGCCCTGGCCCATCTGGGCTGCCTTCTTGGCTTCATCGTAGTGAGCCTGCGAGTTCTTCTCAGTCGTCATCGCCAGTTCCTTTCATGCTCAGACCGGCGCTTGCCGGACAATCCGAACCTCTCGGATCGCTGCTCAACATGATTGGTTTGTTCGATTCGGTCGTATCCACCGGGTTGCCAAACCTGCGAGAAGTTTGCCAATCATTGGAAACTGATTGGCAACATTGTGGGGTGTTTACAGCATGGCAAAGCAAGGTGGCCGAAGGCCCGCGACGGGGAAGTCAATGACACGGGAACAAGCTGCCGCCGTGATTGGCACTCTTCGAGAGCTTCAAGAGAGCAACCCCGATTTAACCCTTGAGAGCATTTTGGACGAACTGAATAATTATTTCTGTGAATATTACTCACCGGAATCCGCCATTTTTCATCTTCAGGAAAGTGATTTTCAGCCAGACAAGGCAACAATAAGCAAGATAATAAACGGGAAAGTTGGTCATAATTCCAATGTAATGAAGGCAATTTATTTATGGCTTTTTCATAAAAATAAGTATATAATAGACAAAAAACAATATGGAGAAGAATTGAAACGAGAAGAACGAGAAATGATGGCCGTTAAATCTATCTTGGGCCACAATGAGCCGTTGGATAGAGATGACATCAAAAGATGGTCTGGGGACTATGTGCTATACCGCCCTTTCCACCTTGATCCGCTAAACCGGGTACAGGCGTGTCAATTCACCATTGGTCAAAAAACAAGTGATTTCGCGTGCCGTCTAACCTCCGAGTTTTCCGACGAACGAGGCCGAACCCGATATAATGTGGCAAAGGGCAAGTTTGTGCCTTGTGGGTACGACAAAGGTTACGCACTCCTATTGCTTAACAAGGGATACAGCGATGGTATGCCGCACAGCAGGCCTGCCGCAGGGCACTATGCCCTCCATATCAACCAGCGCGGTGAAGACTTAGGTGGCCCCTATGGGCCGGTACTGGATATGTCTGGCGTAATGGTGGCGGCAATCGGCAATATCCCTAGTGCCTGGCCATTCTTTGTTCGGCGCTTGGAAGCCGATGAAATTTTCACACCTCATGTGCTGTCTGCTGATGAATATCTGAAACTGGACGAGAAGATTCAGGCCCAACTCGATCTCGGCGCAGTGCACTGGCAACCCAAGAACGCCAAAAAGACACTGAAAAAGAACTATCGGGCAGCTGCCGAGGGTAAACCCACCACCAGTAAAGCAGCAGCCCCAGCTCCGGCTCCATAAAATCCCTCTTCCTCCCAGTGGAAGGAAAGCCCCCTCCTACAGCGGTGATCCCGCCCTTTCGGGCTTCACCACTGCCGGAGGATCATATGAACAAATCCGTCGTTACTATTGCGGCCATCGCCGCGCTCGCCATGCCGAAATACGGCATGGCCTCAGCATTGCCGCGTACTGGCCCTGAACCGACCGAGGCTGAAATGCGCGCCGCCATTGAAGGCAAAACCGATGCTATGAAGGAGCATTTCCAGCATCTGGAAGGCCACTGCCGGAACATGCAGGGCGGCTCCAGCATCGCAGGCCTGCGCTGCCTGTTCGGAACCTTCGGCACTCAGGCGGCCAGCAACATCAAGGTTGGCGCATTCAAGAAAATACAGTGCCGCCGCCTGCATCAGGGCTGGGCGTGCC
>CAYOZY010000155.1:0-6313 GCA_964408525.1 uncultured Sphingobium sp.
CTGGGCGGAATGGTGCGGCCCCTGCAAGATGATCGGCCCCGCGCTGGAAGAGATTTCCGACGAGCTGGCGGGCAAGGTCGTGATCGCCAAGCATAATATCGACGATCACCCGGAAATGCCCGGAAAGCTTGGTGTGCGCGGCATCCCGACGATGATCCTGTTCAAGGATGGGCAGGCGGTCGCCACCAAGGTCGGCGCTGCGCCGAAAAGCCAGCTCAAGGCATGGCTGGAAAACGAACTTTGATCTGATCCCTCACGGAGATGTTCGGCTCCGGCCCTCTCCCCGGCCCAACCTCCCGACAGGGTAAACTATTGGGAGGTTGGGCGGGGGAGAGGGCTGGTGCCCTATCTCAGCGTGAGCTGAGCTAATAATCGGCGCTGACAAAATATAGCCCGTCGGGTGGCGCATTGAGTCCCAGCGCCGCCCGATCGGTGGCCGCCAGTGCCGCGCGCATTTCGTCCACGCTCCATCGGCCCATGCCGACCAGCGCGAGGCACCCGACCATCGAACGCACCTGATGATGCAGGAAGCTGCGCGCTTTGGCATGAATGTCGATGCGCTCGCCCGTGCGCACCACGTCGAGCCGGTCCAGCGTCTTGATCGGGCTTTCCGCCTGACAATGGGCGGAGCGGAAGGTGGTGAAGTCATGCCGCCCGATCAGGCAGGCGGCGGCCTCGCCCATTGCAGTCTCGTCCAGGCCTTGCGGGATCTGCCACGCCAGCCCCTTTTCAAAGGTGAGCGGCGCGCGGCGGTTGACGATGCGATAGACATAGGCGCGGCCCTTGCAGGAAAAGCGCGCATGCCAGTCGTTCGGTACCTTTTCGCAGGCAAGGATCGCGATGGGATGGGGGCGCAGCCGGGCGTTCAACGCTTCCTTCAGGCGAAAGGGCGCGATCGGCTTTTCAATGTCGGCATGGGCGCGCATCGCGAGGCCATGCACCCCCGCATCGGTGCGCCCGGCGGCATGAACCGACGTTTCCTCGCCGGTGACCGCGAAAATCGCTTCCTCTATTGCCTGCTGTACGCTGGGGCCATGCGCCTGCCGCTGCCAGCCCATGAAGGGGCGGCCATCAAACTCCACCGTGAAGGCGAAGCGCGTCATGCGGCCCCGTTCATGCCAGCCGGGTGCCGGGCGGGATGGGAAAACCGCGCAGCAGCTCTTCCGCGCTCATCGCGCCTTTGCCCGCACGCCGGATGAGGGTGGGGCGCATGCTGTCCGCGCCGCAGCCGATGAGCAGGTGCTCGTCGATCACCACGCCCGGTTCGCCCGCCTGCGCCACGATGTCCGCCGCCAGCACCTTGAACCGCTCTTCGCCCAGCATGAAGAACGCGCCGGGGGCGGGGTTGAACGCGCGCACCTGCCGTTCGGTCTGAACCGCGCCTGCCGTAAAATCGAGCCGTGCCTCTTCCTTAGCAATTTTCGCGGCATAGGTGACGCCTTCCTGCGATTGCGGCGCGCGCGCAAACATATTGAACTTGCCCAGCACTTCGGTCATCAATCGCGCGCCGATATGCGCCAGCTCCGTGGTCAGCTCGCCGGCCGTCTTGCCGCCAACGGGTGTGCTTGATTTCGCTAGCATCGGCCCGGTGTCCAGTCCCGCCTCCATCTGCATGATCGTGACGCCTGTCTCGGCATCGCCCGCGAGGATCGCGCGCTGGATCGGCGCGGCTCCGCGCCAGCGCGGCAATAGCGAGGCATGGATGTTGAGGCAGCCGTGCTTTGGCGCATCGAGAATGAAGCGCGGCAATATCAGTCCATAGGCGGCGACGATGGCGATGTCGGCATCCTGTGTCGCGAAACCGGCCTGCTCGTCCACATTTTTCAGCGAAACCGGGGTGCGCACGCGCAGGCCAAGCTGCTCCGCACGGGCATGCACGGGCGAGGGGCGCAGAGCCTTGCCGCGCCCCGCGGGCCGGGGTGGCTGGCTGTAAACGGCGACGATCTCGTGCCCCGCCTCCACCAGCGCATCGAGCGCGGGCACGGCGAATTCAGGCGTTCCCATATAGATGATCTTCATGGGAACTCTCTCAACCCCTTGCGCATCGCGAACGCAAGCCCTTATGTGCATCGGCTATGGCATCGCCGGAAATAGAAGCATTGGCCCAAGCGCTTTCCCGCCTTCCGGGGCTGGGACCGCGTTCGGCCCGGCGCGCGGTGCTCTATCTGCTCAAGAAGCGGGAAGCGGCGCTGGGACCGCTGCTCCAAGCGCTGGAGCGGGTGAATGAGCGGCTCGCAACCTGCTCTGTCTGCGGCAATGTCGACACGACTGACCCATGCGGCATCTGTGCAGATCCGCGCCGGGATGCGCGCTCGCTCTGCGTCGTCGAGGATGTGCCGGACCTGTGGGCGCTCGACAAGTCGCGGCTGTTTCCGGGGCGCTTTCATGTGCTGGGCGGGCGCTTGTCCGCGCTCGATGGCGTGCGCCCCGAAGATCTGGGCATAGACAGCCTTTTCGCGCGGGTTTCTGTCGGTGGTATAGACGAGGTGGTGCTGGCGATGAACGCGACATTGGAAGGCCAGACCACCGCCCATTATATCGCCGAGCGTCTGGAAGGTTTGCCCATACGCCTCACCCAGCTTGCCCATGGCCTGCCGGTAGGCGGCGAGCTGGACTATCTCGATGAAGGCACGCTGGCGCAGGCGCTTCGTGCGCGCCGCCCGCTCGGTTAGGCCTGCGATACTGCGCTTCGCCGCTTGAATTTTCGAGCGGTATCCCATATTTGGGCGCCATGGCCATCCTTCCCATTCTCGAAGCGCCCGATCCGCTTTTGCGCACCATTTCGACGCCGGTCGAGGCAATTGACGACGACCTCCAGCAGTTGATCGACGATATGTTCGAGACGATGTATGACGCGCCGGGCATCGGCCTTGCCGCGGTTCAGGTCGGTGTGCCCAGGCGCCTTCTGGTGATCGACCTTCAGGAGCGGGAGTCGGACGAGGAGAACGCGCCGGTCGTGCGCAACCCGATGGTGTTCATCAACCCGCAGATATTGGGCGGGTCGGAAGAGCTTTCCGTCTATAGCGAGGGGTGCCTTTCGGTGCCGGAGCAATTCGCCGAGGTCGAGCGCCCCGCGAGCATCCGCGCGAGCTGGATGGATCGGGAGGGCCGCATCCACGAGCAGACGATCGATGGCCTTCTCGCCACCTGCCTGCAACATGAGATGGACCATCTCGAAGGCGTGCTCTTCATCGATCATCTTTCGCGGCTGAAGCGGGATATGCTGCTCAAGAAGCTGGAAAAGGCCCGCCGCGCGGCGTGAGCGAGTTATCCACAAGTATTTTTGTTCTTCGTTCGTTCTACATTGCACGTGCTGTTGGATTCAATTAGCTTCGTACGGCACTTTATGTGACGAGAACGGCTACACCTCAAATTTGTCTGACTCTTGGTAACGCGCCCTTTGGGACTAACCTTGAGTACACTCGGTAAGGCGGTTGCCTCAGTATCGGTTCATACAGTGCTCAACCCAAAGAAAGGTAGAGCAATGTCGCTTTTGCCAATACTTAGACTTGACCATGACTGGATGTGGTACGCTCAGCTTGTAAACGAGCGAGGTAAAACAGTTTTTGTTTCCTCCGAGAGGTTCTTTTCTCTCGCGGATGCTAAGGCTGAATATGAGCGCTTGGTTGTTGTTTTGAACGCAGCCAACGATAACTGACAATGGACGGGCTAGGCTCGTTAGGCCTAGCCCGCTCCCATAGGAGCTAAGCTTATGGCGCTCACACAAATGCTCATAAGTCTTATATCATTGCTCGCTGGCGTTGCGCTGGGCTGGCTGGCGGCATCGCGGCGGCTGGTGCGCGTTGAGGAGCAGCGCAATGCGGCCCTGCGCGATGTCGATGAGGAGCAGAAGCGGTCGGGGACGGCGCGTGATGCGCTTGAGGTCGTGCGTGCCGAGCGGGATGATGCCTGCCGTCGGCTCGCCGCGCTGGAAGCGGACAGCAAGGCGCGTAGTGAAAGCTTCGAGGCGCAGTTAAAGGCGCTGGGTGAAGCCAAGGAACAGCTTTCGGCGCAATTCAGCGAGATTGGCGGAAAATTGCTGGGCGAGGCGCAACGGGCCTTTCTCGAACGAGCCGATCAGCGCCTTTCGCAGCAGCATGAAAAGAGCGAGGCGCAATTGAAGGCGCTGCTACAGCCGATTGGCGAGAGCATCCGGCTGCACGAAGGCAAGATCGGCGAGATCGAGCGGGCGCGCACCGAAGCCTATGGCGAGCTGAAGGGGCTGATGGACTCGATGCGCGTGGGGCAGGAGCGGGTGCAGACCGAGGCGCAGCGGCTGGTCAATTCGCTGCGCGCCGCACCCAAGGCGCGCGGACGGTGGGGCGAGCAGCAGTTGCGTAACGTGCTGGAAACATGCGGCCTTTCCGAACATGCCGATTTCCGGACCGAGGTGAGCGTGGAGGGCGCGGACGGACGGCTTCGGCCAGACGTTATCGTGCGGATACCCGGCGGTCGCAGTCTGGTGATCGACGCGAAGGTGTCCCTGAACGCTTATCAGGACGCATTTGACGCGGAGGATGAAGGCGCGCGGCGCGAGTGCATGGCGCGGCATGTCGGCGCCATGCGCACCCATGTCGATGCGCTGGGCCGCAAGGATTATCAGGCGCAATTCGAGGATGCGCCGGATTACGTCATCATGTTTGTGCCCGGCGAGCATTTCCTCACCGCCGCGCTCGATGCCGAACCGGGGCTGTGGGATTATGCGTTCGGTAAGCGTGTATTGCTGGCCACGCCGACCAATCTCATCGCCATCGCGCGCACCGTGTCCGCCGTGTGGCGGCAGGAAAAAATGGCGCAGGAAGCGCGGCAGATCGGCCAGCTCGGCAAGGAGATATATGAACGGCTGGCGGTGGCGGCTTCGGGCTTGCGCAAGATGGGCCGCAGCCTCAACAGCGCTGTCGCCGATTACAACAAATTCACGCGCAGTTTCGAGAGTCGGGTGCTGGTGACCGGGCGCAAGCTGCGCGATCTCAATGTCGAGACGGGCGGGCGCGATCTTGAGGAGCCAGAGCAGATCGATGTGATCGCCGATGAACCGGCCTCGCCGGAAGCGGCGTTGCCATCGCCGGACCGGATGGCGGCGGAATAGGCGTTATCTGTCCACTCCCTTCACCTTCCCCCATGTGCGCGCGGCGGTATAGCCCAGATAGCCCGTGCCGAAGAGCGCATATAGTGGCTCCGGGATCCCCGAGAGATAGGCGTTCATGCCATGAGCGATGGCTTGCGCCATATCGGGCTGCGCGCCCGCGATCAGGCCCATGGGAATCGCCCAGAGCAGCAGCGCATACATCACATAGAGAAAGGCGGGGCGCGCGCGGCTCGTCCATGGGTCGCTCGATTGCGCTTCGGCCATGATCGCCGAAAGCTGGGTGCGAATCGCTTCCATTTCCTGTTCGCCCTGAAGCTTCAGCAACTCCAGTTTGGCGGCGTCTCGCGCTTGCGGGTCGGGAATGATCTTGTCGATCAGCTTGGCGACGGGGCCGATCAGCCCTTCCAATAGTGCCATATAGGTCAATCCTTGTGAGGGTGTAAATTAGCCGATGCGGTTCGCGATCCAGCCATAAAGAAAGTTTTCGTTTGCGGGTCGTCCCTCCGCGAGCGCGATGTAATGCTCACCTTGCAGAGCTTCGATGGCCTTGAGCAGCACGATTTCCCCTGCCGCTTTCCGCAGCGTGATATAGTGCTCCAGTGCGCCCAGTGTCGCAGGGCCGATACGTCGGTCGACGACAAGATCGGCATAGTCCTGCTCCCGCCGGTTGAGCGCATTGAGTGCGCGCTGCAAAAAGCCGATGGCCACCGGGGGTCCCATATTCACGCCGGTATCGAGCAATTCCTTCGCAATTTTCGGCGCGATCTTCGCCACGAGGTCGAAGCCGGGAATCTCCCAGTAAAGGCGCCGGTATATTGCCGCTGCCCTTCCGCGGGACATTTCGCGCATGGTGCCCGCATACCCTTGCGCCCGCGCTACCGCCAAGGTGATGCCCCAGTTGGTGGGGCCACCTCGGTCGTCCGGGTGATCGACATAGCCGCCTTCACGGCCCATAAGTGCATCGATAAGCTGGTCAATATCGGTCATCGGCAAATCCTCCGACCGTCCAATTAACCTATTTGGTGTATTGTAGGACAGAAAATTCGCGCCATGGACGAATCGTGTCCCTGTGCAGCTTTGCAGGAAGCCTGACAGCGCGACAGTCGCTCGGCTCCGGGAGATATGCAATGGGAGGAAATCTCTGGTCGGGACGAGAGGATTCGAACCTCCGACCCCCACACCCCCAGTGTGATGCGCTACCAGGCTGCGCTACGTCCCGACCGA
>CAYOZY010000156.1:0-6293 GCA_964408525.1 uncultured Sphingobium sp.
ATCCGGCTTGTGCTTCATCGTGATCGGCAGGCCGATCTTCATCGTGCGCATCCACATGTCGATGCCCGCCAGCAGCGTGCCCAGCGTTCCGCCGAACTTCGAAACCGCTGGTTCGGCGTTCTTCACCAGTTGCAGCTCGTCGGCGATCCAGCTTGACCGCAGCGCGGTCTCATAACCACCCGGCTCGTCACCGGCCCGATCCGCGCAAACCGCCGCGAACACGCTTTCCGCTGCCAGCATGCCGGATTTCATTGCCGTGTGCGTGCCCTTGATGCGCGGCACGTTGACGAAGCCCGCCGAACAGCCGATCAGCGCGCCGCCGGGAAATTCGAGCTTCGGGATCGACTGCCAGCCGCCCTCGTTGATCGCGCGCGCACCATAGGAAACGCGCTTGCCACCTTCGAGATATTTGCGGATTTCAGGGTGCTGCTTCCAGCGCTGGAACTCCTCGAACGGGAAGAGATGCGGATTGCGATAGGAAAGCCCGACGACGAAACCCAGCGCGACCTGCCCATTCGCCTGATGATAAAGAAATCCGCCGCCATAGGCATCGGTGAGCGGCCAGCCCTGTGTATGGATAACGAGGCCGGGCTGATGCTTAGCGGGGTCGATGTCCCACAACTCCTTCATGCCGAGGCCATAGACTTGCGGCTCGCAGTCCGCCTCGAGGCCGAATTTAGCTTTAAGCTGCTTGGTCAGGTGGCCGCGCGCACCTTCGGCAAACAAGGTATAGCGGCCGTGCAACTCCATGCCGGGCTGGTAATCGGCCTTGTGGTTGCCCTCGCGGTCCACGCCCATGTCGCCGGTCGCGACGCCCTTGACCGAGCCATCCTCGTTATAAAGCACTTCCGCCGCCGGAAAGCCGGGGAAAATCTCGACGCCCAGCCCCTCCGCCCGTTCCGCGAGCCAGCGGCAGAGGTTGCCGAGCGAGCCGGTGTAGGTGCCCTCATTGTGCATGAACTTTGGCGTGAAGATATGCGGCATTGCGAATTTGCCGCCCTTGGTCAAAAACCAGTGGCGATTATCCGTCACCGGCACTTCGGCCATCGGGCAGCCCTGTTCCCGCCAGTCGGGGATAAGTTCATCAAGCGCCTTGGGATCGATCACCGCGCCGGAAAGAATATGCGCGCCGATTTCCGACCCTTTTTCAAGGACGCATACCGACACGTCCTTGCCCGCTTCATTGGCGAGCTGCTTCAACCTGATCGCCGCTGACAACCCTGCTGGTCCGCCGCCGACGATCACTACGTCATAGGGCATGGACTCCCGTTCGCTCATCGATCGCTCCCTTGTTTCTGGCTCCGGTCGGCGTGCAGGGCCAACATTTCAACAAAATAATGCGATGATCCTTCTTGACGTTTTCGTCAAGCCGTGCCCCAAACAATGGCATGGCGGGGGATATCACCATGAGCGGGCAACAATCCGCGATGCAATCCATGGCGCAAGCGGAAGCGTTGCTTTCGTGGTGGGCGCTCGCGGGCGTCGACATGGCCGTGTCGGAAGAGCCGGTCAACTGGCTACGCCCCGCGCCGGCCGCTGCGCCGCCATCCGCCGCGAAGCCCGCGCATATAGCGGATTTTCCCGACAGCCTTGCCGCCTTTCACAGCTATCTCTCCACCGCGCCGAACCTGCCCGAAGCGCGCTGGCCGGGGCCGCGCATCGTGCCGCAGGGCCCGCAGGCACCCAGACTAATGCTGATTTTCGCCGCACCTGAGACAGGCGCGATGCTCGCGGACGAAAACGCCGACCGGCTGATGAACCGGATGCTCACGACCATCGGCCTGACGCGCGAACAGGTTTATGTCGCGTCGCTGAGCCTTGTCGCACCGCCATCGGCGATGATCAATCCCGACATACTGGCCCCGCTGGCGCAGCGCATGCGCCACCATATAGCGCTAGTAGCGCCAAGGGCACTGCTCCTTGTCGGCGATCAGACGAACCGTGCGCTTGTTTCGGCAGGAAAAGCGGGAGAAAGCAAAAATTTACCTTTTGTTAACCATTCCTGCGGCACTGTTAACCCGGCATCGATCTATCATCCGCGGCTCTTGCTGCAACAGCCGCCTGCAAAGGCGGCGGCGTGGAATGAGTTGCGACGACTGGTCAGGGGTTGGGAACAGTGAAGCCTTTTCTTTTCGCTATCGTGGCGAGCGCTTCCGCCTTGTGCACCGGGCAGGCGCGGGCCGAAGAACCGACGCTGGTTTCTGGCCGTAGCGACACTGCCAGCGCCATGGCCGATGTTCAGCCGTTGACCGGCGCGGACGCCTATCGCGCGATCTTCTCCGCGCTGCGCGCGTCGAACTGGGCCGAAGCGAAATCACGGGCGATGACGCTCGACAGGAACGATCCTGTGCGCGCTGTCGCGCTCGCGGAGCTGTATACCGCGAAAAACTCACCGAAAACCGAGCTGTTCGATCTGCTCGCCCTGCTCCACGGTGCAAGCTGGTTGCCAGATGCCGATCAGCTTGGCCGCATGGCGCAGAAGCGCGGCGCGGAACTGGTGCCCGATGGACCTCAGGTGCGCAGGCTCGTCTATATGGGAACCGCGCCCAAGCGAAAATATATAGCGTCCGTTAAAGAGGATTTGGCGGCGCAGGCGCTCGTCGCGCAGATCCTGCCCTTCATCAAGAATGACGACCCCGCCGGGGCCGAAGCGCTGCTCGGCAACGCGGAACCAAGCCTGTCGGCTGATGGGCTGGCAGAGGTGCGGCAGCGGATTGCTTGGTCCTATTATATCGAGAATTTCGACGCCGATGCACGGCGTCTCGCGTCGCGCGCGCTCGAAAGCGGTTCGTCGGGAGACTGGTCGGTTCAGGCCCACTGGACCATCGGCCTTTCGGCATGGCGGCAGAAAGACCCGCGCGCTGCGGCGGCTTCCTTCGAACAGGTTGCCCAGCGCGCCTCCAACGACGACATGCGCGCGGCCGGCTATTATTGGGCGGCGCGCGCCTGGATGAACGCGGGTCAGCCCGCGAAAGTGCAGGCGCTGCTCCGCTCCGCCGCAGCCAAGACCGACAGCTTTTACGGCATGCTTGCGCGCGAAACGCTGGGCATGGCCGCTCCCACCCCCGCTTCATCGTCCATCAGCCCGCATCTGATCGCCGAAAAACCCGCCGTGAAGGCAGCACTTGCGCTCAACGAAATCGGCGAGACATCTCTCGCCGATGAACTGTTGCGGCGGCAGGCTGAGATCGGCACCAATCAGGATTATGACGCTCTGCTCGGCCTGACCGACAGCCTCGACCTGCCGGAAACCCAGCTCTGGCTCGCCCATCACGGCCCTGTCGGCCATGAGCCGGACAGCTTTGCCCGCTTCCCGCGCCCGAAATGGAAGCCCGATGGCGGCTGGCGCGTCGATCCGGCGCTGGTGTTTGCCCATGCCTTGCAGGAATCGAACTTCCGCGCCGATGTCGTCAGCCCGGCGGGCGCACGCGGCCTGATGCAGGTGATGCCCGGCACCGCCCGGCTGGTCGCGGGTGGAACCGTCGACGCGGCGCAGCTCAACCGCCCCTCCACCAACATGGAGTTCGGTCAGCGCTATCTCGAACAACTGCGCGACATGAACGCTACCGGCGGCCTGTTGCCCAAGGTGATGGCCGCCTATAATGCCGGTCCCGCGCCGGTCGCGCGATGGAACAGCGAAGTGCGCGACGGCGGCGACCCGCTGCTGTTCATCGAATCGCTGCCCTATTATGAAACGCGTGCCTATGTGAACATCGTGATGCGCAACTACTGGATGTATGAGCTGCGCGACGACGGCAGAGCCGATGCCCTGACAGCGATGGCGCAGGGCAAATGGCCCGCTTTTCCGACAATGAAGAATGGCCGCGTCGTCGCCATGAGCTACCGGATCAAGCGCTGATGCCGATCGACGAGAGTGTCGCCTTCACGCCTGTCCGCATTGCCGTCCTCACCATATCCGACACCCGCAGCCTTGCCGACGACCGTTCCGGAGATGCGCTGGCGGGGCGCATCATCGCCGCAGGGCATGAGCTGGCCGCGCGTGAAATCGAGCGCGACGATGTCGAGGCCATTCTCGCGCATCTTCACCGCTGGATCGATGATCCGGAGATTGATTGCATCGTCACCACAGGCGGGACCGGCGTTACGGGGCGCGATGTGACGCCCGAAGCTCTGTCCCAGCTCGGCGGCAAGGACATCCCGGGTTTCGGCGAGCTATTCCGCTGGATCAGCTATGAGAAGATCGGCACATCGACCATCCAATCGCGGGCCTGCGCCTGTGTGGCGCGGGGCACCTATGTCTTTGCGCTTCCTGGCAGCACCGGCGCGGTGAAAGACGGGTGGGACGGCATCCTCGCCAGCCAGCTCGACAACCGGCACAAGCCCTGCAATTTCGTGGAACTGATGCCGCGCCTCAGGGAAAAATAAACGGCGGCGCCAACCATGACGTCATGACGTTAAGCGGCAGGCCTGTTTTCAGCGAATCAGGGATGAGTGCACGCGCCAGACGCGCGCCATACAGGTTTGTCAGAACTTGAATATGGTTCCGACGTAAACCGCCTGATTGTCCTGCCGCTGATCGGTGATCGGGGCAAGGCGGTTATCGGGGCCGGCATAACGCAAGCCAGCGGTTACGTTGAGATTGCGGGTGAGCGAATAGCTGCTGCCGAAGTCGACGCTATATTTGGGAGCACCTGCCAGAGTCTGGTCGGTCGTGCCTACATCGCGGCGCGCTTCAAACTGCACATTGGCCTTCAGGCGCGCATTGCTCCGCTCCAGCGCGAATCCCTTGACCGCCGAAAGATCGGGCGAAACCGGATCGAGCGCCTTGTTGCCCAGCATTTCGGGCAGGGCGAACTTGCGCCAGCCGCGCGACGCATCGAGATTGAAGGCCAGCGGCGTAATACCAAGCGAAGGCGCGACGCGCTCATCCCGCTGCGCAAGGCCGCTGTCGGCGCGCACCAATATGGTGATCGAACGGCGTCCACTCATCGAGCCGCTGGTCGGAGTGAAGCGGAAAGACTTGCCCGAACCGCCCAGCGCCATGCGCGCATAGGCCGAGGAAAGCTTCTCATCGCGAATCGAGGGCGTGAAAGAAGAGATGGTGCCAAGCTCGGTCAGCGACACCGGGGAAACGCCGCGCAGCTTCAGCAGATCGCTGCCAGCGCCGATGGCAGGGACCGCCGCCGCGACAAGCGCCGCGCCCGCTATCGTGCCTACCAGCATATGTCCCCTGAACCTGGCCATTTTCTATACCGACTCTCGTCCCCTTATGGTCGAACGTGGACAATAAGCGCCCATGCCGCAAATTACCACCCGGCCGGAGCGGTTTTTTGCTGTTTGTGGCCAAAAGCACACAGCACTGCCCTCTCACCTCTCCAACCCATTCGCATCGCCCATATTTTTCTCTCTGTCGGTTCTCAGGATCAGCATGGGCTTGCCCATTGCGGCGGCAAGGCTATAGATGCGGCAAGACCTGTCGGGATCGCGCATCGCGCGGCTCCCCTCCACATGAAGAAAGTTTGCCATGGCCATGCGGTTTCAGCCCTCTTTCCCGTCCCGAATTCTGGCACTTGCGGCGATCGCTGCCCTCGCCGCCTGTTCGGGGCAAAAGGACCGGCCCAAGGCCGATCTCGCCGCATCGAAGGTGACGACTATCGGCGTCAACGCCTATCTGTGGCGCGCCAGCCTCGAAACTCTGTCTTTCATGCCGCTGGTTCAGACCGATTCGAACGGTGGCGTCATCGTGACCGACTGGTATGCGAACCCCAATGCTTCGGGAGAGCGCATGAAGCTCACCGTCTCGATCCTCGATCAGGATCTGCGCGCCGATGCCCTTCGCGTCGCCGCCAGCCGCCAGATCGCGCAAGGCGGGCAGTGGGTCGACGCGCCGGTGAAGGCCGCCACCGTGCAGAAGCTTGAGGAAATCATCCTCACCAAGGCACGCGATCTGCGTCGCATGACCATCGAGCAGGACTGAGATCGAATCTGACATCATTATCGCAGGCGCCCGCGCGCGCCGCGTGGAGCCATGACTATGACGAGGCGCTTCAACCCGCTGGAGGCGGACGCCAAATGGCAGCGCATATGGGACGATCGCCAAAGCTTCCGCGCTGACGACGCCAGCGCCAAGCCGCGTTCCTATGTGCTGGAGATGTTTCCCTATCCTTCCGGCCGCATCCACATCGGCCATGTGCGCAACTACACGATGGGCGACGTGCTGGCGCGGTTCCGCCGCATGCGTGGCTATGAAGTGCTCCACCCTATGGGCTGGGACGCATTCGGCATGCCCGCCGAAAACGCTGCGATGGAAAAGAAGGTGCATCCGGGCGACT
>CAYOZY010000157.1:0-6211 GCA_964408525.1 uncultured Sphingobium sp.
TGCCGCGCCAGATCAATGACATCAAGGCGATGGTGGGCGCCTACAGCGCCGGCATGTATCCCCTGCTCACCCATTGTGCCTTCAAGGCGCGTCTGTTTTTGGGATGCGTCTCCGTCATCATCGCGCTGCATCACGAACAAGACATGCGCAAAATGGGTGGTCTCAAAGATAAGCTTCCGAAAACGTTCTGGACCATGATGCTCGCGACCCTCGCCATCGCCGGTATTCCGCCGCTGGCCGGTTTCGTCTCCAAGGACGAAATCCTTTGGTCGTCATTCTCGTCGCCCTACGGCTCGCCAATCTTCTGGATCGTCGGTGTAGTTACTGCCGGACTCACGGCATTCTATATGTTCCGCTTGGTCTACATGACCTTCTACGGCAAACCGCGCTACGACCATCACACTGCCGAACATCTGCACGAGTCACCCGGCGTCATGACTACGCCACTGATCGTGCTTGCCGTGCTCTCTGTCATTGGCGGCTTGATCGGTTGGCCCGAAGTTCTCGGCGGCGGCGCTTGGTTCGAACACTACCTGCATCCGATCTTCGCCAAGGGACAGGAAATCGACACCGGCGCGGTCGAAGCGGTGATCGCCATGTCGTCCGAACCCACACTTGACGGCATCATCCGTCATGACGTCAGCGAGCCGCCCAAGGTGATGATCCGCACGCGCAAGAAAACCATCGTTCCGCGCAGCGCCATGCAGGGCGTCTATATGGAGGAGCTTGCGCGGCGGGATGTGATCTTCGCGCTAGGTCCGGCGGGCACAGGCAAGACCTATCTCGCCGTGGCACAGGCCGTCAGCCAGCTTATCACCGGCAGCGTCGACCGCCTCATTCTCTCCCGCCCCGCTGTCGAGGCGGGCGAGCGATTGGGCTTCCTTCCCGGGGACATGAAGGAAAAGGTCGATCCCTATCTGCGCCCGCTCTATGACGCGCTGTATGATTGCCTGCCCGCCGAACAGGTCGAGCGCCGCATCGCCAGCGGCGAAATCGAGATAGCGCCGCTCGCTTTCATGCGCGGGCGCACGCTCGCCAATGCCTTCATCATTCTCGATGAGGCGCAGAACACGACGCAGGCGCAGATGAAGATGTTCCTCACCCGCTTCGGCGAGGGCAGCCGCATGGTCATCTGCGGCGACCCGCGGCAGGTCGACCTTCCCGGCGGCGTGAATGGAGGCGGTTCCGGCCTTGCCGACGCGGTCGAGCGGCTGGAAGGCGTAGAAGGCATAGCTGTGGTGCGCTTCGGTGTTGCCGATGTGGTTCGTCATCCGATCGTTGGCAGGATCGTTCAGGCCTATGAGGGGCCGGATGCTTGATGTCGCGCTGAGCGGCGCGCAGGACTGGCCCGGAAATACCGACTGGGAAAGTCTGGCGCGGCGCACTGTCGAAGTGGCCTTCAACCAGACGCCCTATGGCGAGCTGAGAACCAACCCGGTTCTGATCGAAATTTCCATCAAACTCGGTGACGATGCGGAGGTAAAGGCGTTGAACGCAAGCTATCGCCAGAAAGACGCGCCCACCAACGTCCTTTCGTTCCCCATGGTCCCGCCCGATCTGCTCGAAACCCTGTGCCTGAGCGACGATGGCGAAGTGCTGCTTGGGGACATAATATTGGCGCAAGAGACGTGCGCGCGCGAGGCGGAGGAGAAAGACATACGCTTTTCCGACCATGCCACCCATCTCATCATACATGGGACTTTGCATCTTCTCGGTTATGACCATATGGTGGAGCATGAGGCAGAGGCGATGGAGGCAATCGAGGTCCGCGCATTGGCGGCACTGGGCATTGCCGATCCTTATGTCGATCGTATAACAGGGGACTGAAACAGGCCATGGCTGAAGAAGGCCCGTCCGGCACGAAAGAAGCGGACAGTAGCAACGGCGAGAGCGGAATATGGCGCGGCATCAAGGCCCTGCTTTTCGGCACCGATGCCGACCAGACACTGCGCCGCGAGATCGAGGATGCGATCGACGAATATGACGACGAAGCGGGCGAAGAAGCACCCGCGCGCGGGGGCAATGGCGATCTCAGCCCACTGGAGCGGCAGATGCTCCGCAACCTCCTGCATTTCAGCGAGCATACCGTCGACGACATTGCCGTTCCGCGCGCCGACATGGTGGCGATAGAGGAAGGCGCGGGCTTCGCGGATCTCGTCGCCCTGTTCGCCGAAGCGGGACACAGCCGCATCCCGGTTTATCGCGAAACGCTCGATACCATCGTCGGCATGATCCATATCCGTGATGCCTTCGCCATTCTCGCGCGCGGCGAAACGCCGCCCAAAACTCTCGAACCGCTTATAAGACAACCGCTCTATGTTCCCGAAAGCATGGGGGTTCTTGATCTGCTCGTCGAAATGCGTGCGAAGCGCACTCATCTTGCCATCGTGCTCGATGAATATTCGGGCACCGAAGGATTGCTCACGTTCGAGGATCTGGTCGAAGAGATCGTCGGCGAGGTCGAGGACGAGCATGACGACGCGCCGGAGGACATGCTGGTCGCGCTCGACGGCGGACTATGGGAAGCCGATGCCCGCGCCGAGCTCGACGATGTGGCGAAACAGCTCGATCCGCGGCTGGCCGAAGTGGAAGAGGATATCGACACGCTGGGCGGCCTCGCCTTCATCATCGCCGGCCATGTGCCGCAACAGGGCGAGATCGTGATCCATCCCGAAAGCGGCTGGAAGCTCGAAATTACCTCCGCCGACCCGCGCCGGGTGAAGCGGTTGCGGCTTCATCCGCCCGAATCGGCACAATCCGAAGACGAATAATCCTCAAACCACGCATTGCTTTGCGTTCGACCGGCCACTGTTTATAGAAGCGCGATGTCTACTCCGGCTCTTCGCGTCGCGCTTTTCAGCGGCAATTACAACTATGTGCGAGATGGCGCCAATCAGGCCCTCAACCGCCTTGTCGGATACCTGCTGAAGCAGGGTGTCAGCGTGCGCGTCTATTCGCCAACGACCGATACACCTGCGTTCGAACCGGCGGGCGATCTGGTGAGCGCGCCTTCGATACCCATCCCCATGCGCCGGGAATATCAGATTTCCACGCGCCTCTCAGGCCGGCTCAAGCGCGACCTCCAGCGCTTTTCGCCCGATCTCGTCCATGTCTCCAGCCCGGATCCCCTCGGCCATGGCGCGGTAAGCTGGGCGCGCAAGCGGAACCTGCCGGTCATCGCGTCCGTGCATACCCGCTTCGAAACCTATCCCCGCTATTATGGTCTCGCCTTTCTCGAACCCTTGGTGGAAGCGATCCTGCGCCGCTTCTACCGCCGTTGCGACATGATCATGGCGCCATCGGAATCCCTCGCCCAGATGCTGCGCGAACAGCGCATGAGTTATGACATCGGCGTGTGGACCCGCGGGATCGACGACCATATCTTCAATCCCAACCGCCGCGACCTCGCATGGCGGAAGCAGAACGGCATAGAGCCGGATATGCCGGTGGTGGGATATATCGGGCGGCTGGTGATGGAGAAGGGTCTGGATGTCTTTTCCGACAGCATCTCGGAATTGGAGCGGCGCAATGTCGGACACAAGATCCTGATCGTCGGAGATGGCCCCGCTCGCGGCTGGCTTGAACATCGCCTGCCCAACGCCCTGTTCACGGGGTTCCAGAGCGGTGGTGACCTCGGCCGCGCCATCGCCAGCATGGACATGCTGTTCAACCCGTCCGTCACCGAGGCCTTCGGCAATGTGACGCTCGAAGCCATGGCCTGCGCTTTGCCGGTCGTAGCTGCGCGAGCGACGGGAAGCGAGAGTCTTGTGCAGGACGGCGAGACAGGCTTCCTTGTCCGCCCCGGCGCGGTCAGCCTGTTCGCCGCTGCGCTGGAGCGCTACTGCACCGACGTTGAATTGCGCCAGGCTCATGGCGAGGCCGGACTGAAGCTCTCCACCCGCAACCGCTGGGATAGCGTCAATCAGGCGATGCTCGACGCCTATATGCGCGTGGTTGCACAGCGGCGGAACAGTGCGGTGCCGCGCGCCAGTCCGGTTCCCTGAAGGGGCGATCCGTCATGACCAACCTGTTCGGGGAGGAAGATGCACCGCAGGGGTCCATACCGCTTGCCGAAAATGCGCCGCTTGCCGACCGATTGCGCCCACACCGGCTGGCGGATGTCGTCGGGCAGGAACATCTGACCGGACCCGATGGCGCCATAGGCCGGATGGTGGCGGCAGGAAAGCTCGGTTCGATCATCTTCTGGGGGCCGCCGGGGACAGGAAAAACCACCATCTCGCGCCTGCTCGCCGATGCGGTCGGCATGCGGTTCGTGCCGGTATCGGCAGTGTTCACGGGTGTCGCGGACCTCAAGAAGATATTCGCCGCCGCGCGCGATTATGCAAAAGCCGGCCAGCGCACACTCCTGTTCGTCGATGAAATCCACCGTTTCAATCGCAGTCAGCAGGATGGCTTTCTGCCCTATGTCGAGGACGGCACGATCACGCTCGTTGGCGCCACAACGGAAAACCCCAGCTTCGAACTGAACGCCGCCCTTCTCTCGCGTGCGCAAGTCCTGATCCTGCGCCGGCTCGACCCTGATGCCCTCGAAAAGCTGTTGCAGCGGGCCGAAGCGCTTGTGAATCGCCCCCTGCCGCTCGATGCAGACGCGCGTGAGGCACTGATCGCATCGGCGGATGGAGACGGGCGTTTTCTGCTCAATCAGGCCGAAACGCTGTTCGCGGTGGATATTGCAACGCCGCTCGATCCGGCAGGCCTCTCCGCCCTGCTCCACCGCCGTGTCGCAGTGTATGACAAGGATCGCGAGGGGCATTACAATCTGATCTCGGCCCTTCACAAATCGCTGCGCGGTTCGGACCCGCAGGCCGCGCTCTATTATCTCGCGCGCATGCTGGTGGCGGGGGAAGAGCCGCTTTATGTGCTCAGGCGGATGGTGCGCTTTGCCAGCGAGGATATCGGCCTTGCCGACCCACAGGCGCTCGTCCAGTGTCTCGCCGCCAAAGACGCCTATGATTTCCTCGGTTCTCCAGAGGGGGAATTGGCAATCGTACAGGCATGCCTCTATCTCGCAACCGCACCCAAATCCAATGCCGCCTATCGCGCGCAGAAAACGGCATGGAAATCGGCAAGGGACACCGGGTCGCTTATGCCGCCAGCAAATATATTGAACGCGCCCACCAATCTGATGAAGGACATCGGCTATGGCGCTGATTATTCCTATGATCATGACGCGCCGGAAGGCTTTTCCGGCGACAACTACTGGCCGGAAGAGATGAAACCGGCGACCTTCTACGCACCCACCGATCGCGGCTTCGAAAAGCGCATCGCCGAGCGGATCGCGTGGTGGGAAGATCTCAAAAAAGGGCGGCCAAAGCCCTGATCGGCATTTGCCAATCGCCCCCTCCGCCCCTATCTCCGACCCATGCCGATGGACCCGCCACCCGATATCGCCAGCCTGAGCCTCGCGGAAATCGCGCGGCTCGTCGCTGAACGCCGCCTGCCGCCGGTCGAGAAATGGAACCCCGACCATTGCGGCGACAGTGAAATGCGCATCGCGGCGGACGGCATATGGTTTCATCAGGGCTCGCCCATCGGCCGCAAGGAGATGGTACGCCTGTTCTCCACAATTTTGCGGCGAGAGTCCGACGGCAGCTTCGTGCTCGTCACGCCTGTCGAGAAGCTCTCGATAGAGGTTGAGGACGCCCCCTTCATCGCGGTCGAGGTCACGAGCGAGGGCGAAGGCAAGAACCGCCGCCTCGCCTTTCGCCTCAATACCGGCGATCTGGTGGTAGCCGATGCCGATCATCGGCTGGACATGAGGGGGTCGCCGGATGAACCCCGGCCCTATCTCCATGTGCGCAGCGGGCTGGAAGCGCTGGTGGCGAGGCCGGTCTATTATGAGCTGGCGTCGATAGCGATCGAGGAGCGAACGGACGACGCCATGCTCGGCCTTTGGAGCGGAGGCACATTCTTCCCCTTCGCCTCCATGGAGGCCGAACAATCATGACGCTGGCCCGAAGGCTGCGGCAACAGCTCGAACACGGCCATGGGCGTGATTTGCCTATCTCTCGCGCCGATGTTCGTGTGGAAGGTGACGCAATTCTCGCTCCCGCTGCGGTGCTAATCGCCGTCACCGACAGGCCAGACCCCGGCGTGATCCTCACCCATCGCGCCTCTCATCTGCGCAAACATGCGGGGCAGGTCGCCTTCCCCGGCGGGCGCATCGACGGAGCCCATGTATATGCCGTTG
>CAYOZY010000158.1:0-6205 GCA_964408525.1 uncultured Sphingobium sp.
GACGTCGGCATAGCGCGCCTGGAACATCGCGCGGTCCATGCATCCCGCCATGGTGGTGGCGACTTCGTCATTGGTCGGCCAGATGTCTTTCAGGAACACGTCCTGCCCGGCGCTGCCCTTGCCGATCGGCGTGGTGGTGAAATCCTCGATCACCGTGCCCTTCAGCGCATAAGCGACGACGAGCGGCGGCGAGGCGAGGAAGTTCGCACGCACATCGGGCGACACGCGGCCTTCGAAATTGCGGTTGCCGGAGATGACGGCGGCGGCGACGAGGCCATTCTCGTTGATCGCCTTGCTGATCGGCTCTGCGAGCGGGCCGGAGTTACCGATGCAGGTGGTGCAGCCATAGCCGACAAGGTTGAAGCCGACATTGTCGAGATGGGGTTGAAGGCCCGCCTTGACGAGATAGTCGGTAACGACCTGAGATCCGGGCGCGAGCGAGGTCTTGACCCAGGGCTTGGGACGCAGGCCCAGTTCGTCGGCCTTTTTGGCGACGAGGCCCGCGGCAACCAGAACGCCGGGGTTCGACGTGTTGGTGCAGCTCGTGATCGCGGCGATCATCACGTCGCCGTCGCCGATGTCGAAATCCTTGCCTTCCACCGGCACGCGCTCGTTGGCCTTTTTGTAGGTTTCGGCCATGTCCTTGGCGAACACATCGTCAACATCAGGCAACGCGACCCGGTCTTGCGGGCGCTTCGGCCCCGCGAGCGAGGGGACTACCGTGCTCATGTCGAGTTCGAGCGTCGAGGAGAATACCGGATCAGCGGCATTCGGGTCGATCCAGAAGCCCTGCTCCTTGGCATAGGCGTCGACCAGCGCGATCTGGTCTTCCTCGCGGCCGGTGAGGCGCAGATAGGCGAGCGGCGTGTCGTCGATGCCGAAGAAGCCGCAGGTCGCGCCATATTCCGGCGCCATGTTGGCGAGAGTCGCGCGGTCGGCGAGGCTGAGCGATGCGAGGCCGGGACCATAATATTCGACGAACCGGCCGACCACGCCATGCTTGCGCAGCATGTTGGTGCAGGTGAGCACCAGGTCGGTGGCGGTCACGCCTTCCTGCAATGCGCCGGTCAGCCTGAAGCCGACGACTTCGGGAATGAGCATCGAGACCGGCTGGCCGAGCATCGCCGCTTCCGCCTCGATGCCGCCCACGCCCCAGCCGAGCACGCCGAGGCCGTTGATCATCGTCGTGTGGCTGTCCGTGCCGACGCAGGTGTCGGGATAGGCGACGGTCGCGCCGCTCGCGTCCTGGCTGGTCCACACCGCCTGCGCGATATTCTCGAGGTTCACCTGATGGCAGATGCCGGTGCCGGGGGGGACGGCGTAGAAATTCGCAAGCGATTTCGAACCCCATTTCAGGAAGTCATAGCGCTCCATGTTGCGGTGATATTCGATCTCGACATTCTGCTCGAACGCGCGTGGGTGGCCGAATTCATCCACCATCACTGAGTGGTCGATCACGAGGTTCACGGGAACCAGCGGGTTGATCTTGCTGGTGTCACCGCCCAGCTTGGCGATCGCATCGCGCATCGCCGCGAGATCGACGACGCAGGGAACGCCGGTGAAATCCTGAAGCAGCACGCGGGCCGGACGATACTGGATTTCGTTCGAGCTTTCGCTGGGGTTCTTCTGCCAGTCGACGACTGCCTGAATGTCCGCTGTGGAAACGGTGAAGCCGCCATCCTCGAAGCGCAGCAGGTTTTCGAGCAGGACTTTCATGCTGAAGGGCAGGCGGGAGATGTCGCCCAGTTTGGCCGCCGCCTTCCTGAGCGAATAGATGGCATAATCCTTGCCGCCGACGCTCAGCGTCTGGCGTGTCCCCAAAGAGTCCTGTCCGATGGCTGTCATGATGCGCTTCTCCATGCAGTAGAGCCTGAGCCGGGCCGGATGGGGGAGGATGAAGGAGGCGGCTTTTCCGGTGGCTTTACGATATTATAGCAGCGCCACAGGTTCACCAAATGCCCCGCTCATCAACCGGTGGTCAAAGCAGAGTGTCTCGATGCGGCAGCGCAATAACGGATAAGGGCCAAGAGTCAACGACTCTACCGGCAGGATGATGGGCCAATGTCAGCGGGCGCACCCCAGCGCGGCGGCATCCATCGCGGTGGCGGCGCCTTTCAACACATATATGTCCGCGAAGGCGCGGCCGTTCGCCCCGGTGCCCTCGATGCTCAGTGTCTCCGCCGAACGCATTGCGGCGATGATCGCGGCATCCATGCGGGCGTCCGCCGCCCATCCGTCCGTGCTGCCCGCAACCAGCGCGAAGCGGCGCTCGGCGATGCTGAGGTAAAGCCTGCTCGCGGGCGCCCTCGCACGGCTGAGCCGCACATGGATCTGGCCGCGCACGTTGCGCTTCGGCCAGGTGCCCACCGAGAGAAAGGCGCGCCAGCTCGCGCGGCCCGCAGAAGCGCGCGCCGGTTCGGCTATCGCATGGCAGCGGGGCGTGGCGGGATCGCGAAACGCGCCCCATTGCCCGAAAATGCCGAGCGAATCGCGCGCATGGGCGCTGGCCCCCGTGGCCCATATCGCCAGCAGCAAAATCGAAGCGCGCCTCATGGCCGACAGGCAAAGCGCATGGCCGGCAAGATCGCAAGCGTCATCGCCAAAAAATTTGCAGTTTATTGCCGCAAAATCCGTCAGCGGCTTGCGATGCGCCTGATTGTCGGTAATGAAGATGGTCCAAAACATCGGGCGGGCGCGAGGATGCTCGCCTCAGGGCACGACATAGCAAAGAGCGGGAACAGGGAATGAAGGCAACCATCGAACGCGCAACGCTGCTCAAGAGCTTGAGCCACGTCCAGTCGGTGGTGGAGCGGCGCAACACCATCCCGATCCTCTCCAACGTCCTCATCGAGGCGGCGGCGGACGGCACCATCAGGTTGATGGCGACGGACCTCGACCTTCAGGTGGTCGAGCAGGTTCAGGCGCAGGTCGAAACCGCGGGTTCCACGACCATTTCCGCGCACACCCTGTTCGACATCGCCCGCAAGCTGCCGGAAGGCAGCCAGGTCTCGCTGCAGGGCGCGGACGGCAAGATGCTGATCCAGGCCGGGCGGGCGAAGTTCAACCTCTCGACTCTGCCGCGCGACGATTTCCCCGTCATCGCCGAGGGCGATCTGCCGACCCGGTTCGAGCTGCCCGCCGAAACGCTCAAGCAGATCATCGACAAGACGCGCTTTGCGATCTCGACCGAGGAAACCCGCTATTATCTCAATGGCATCTTCTTCCATGTGACCGAGGATCCGCAGCCGGTGCTGAAGGCCGCCGCGACCGACGGGCACAGGCTCGCGCGCGTCACCGTGCCCCGCCCCGATGGCGCGGAAGGCATGCCGGACATCATCGTGCCGCGCAAATGCATCGGCGAGCTGCGCAAGCTGCTCGACGAGGTGGACGGCAGCGTTGACATCGCCCTGTCGGCCAGCAAGATCCGCTTCGGCATCGGCAACGCCATCCTCACCAGCAAGCTGATCGACGGCACCTTCCCGGACTATAGCCGCGTGATCCCCACCGCGAACGACAAGCTGCTCAGGATCGATCCGCGCAGCTTCGAGGAGGGCGTGGACCGCGTCGCGACCATCGCCACCGAAAAGACCCGCGCCGTCAAGATGGCGCTCGAAAGGGACAAGATCGTCCTCTCCGTCACCAGCCCGGAAAACGGCACGGCGGCCGAGGAAGTGCCCGGCGACTATAGCGCGGAGGGCTTCGAGATCGGCTTCAACGCGCGCTATCTGCTCGACATATTGCAACAGGTCGAGGGCGATGTGGTCGAGCTGCACCTCGCCGATCAGGCCGCGCCGACGCTGATCCGCGAGAATGATCGCTCCCCCGCGCTCTATGTGCTGATGCCGATGCGGGTGTGAGGGTCATGGCCGCGCAAGCTGCCTGTCGGGCCAAGGCAACTTAGCGGACGTTGTGCCTCATGCTATGCGAACTATAATCATCGAATGAATAGAGCCTAAATGAACTACGGCGTTGCTTCTGAAGGCCTCGCCGCCCGCTTACGAGCCCGCTCAGCCCGTTTAGCTTGCTGGTCAGCTAGATATTGCTCAACGTCTCCTGGCTCCATACAATACTGTGTCACCTTCGCAGGCGCCGTCGCACCCGTTGTGACCTCCATGTTCATCAGATCCCAGGTCTGCCCTCCCAGCGTGTTGTGACGCCAGAAGCGTGCACGGTACCAGCCGAGCGTCTTGCTAGGATCGTCGGAAGCAACGACACGCCACAAGCCCATCGTGCTCCTCTTGTCGCCTGCAATCAGGAAGGTTTCCTTCTTGAGGTGCATGTCGAATGCACTCGCATCTGTACCAATCAACTGTGCGAGCGGATCGTCCACAGCAGAAATGTCGCCGCTCTGACCATCGCGGCTCCAAGTGAGCTTGACCTTTTTGGTCGAATAGGCCTGTCGAACGTCAGCCGCTGCGCTAGATCCAGCAAGCCGAACATAGTCTCGCAGGGACACCTCGGACATGCCCAAGATTCGAGCGGTCGTACCCACTGCGAACGGGTTATGTCCGCTCATGCAGGTTTCATGTGTGGCAACGTTGAACAATTCGGCGGCAACTGCTTGAGCGGCACCACCATCAAGTTGGGCGTGCACGGGCTGGCTTGCGACAAAAAGACCCGACACAATAAGCAAAAATATATTCGTCTTCATTTTATCCTCCCCTAATAGTCAGCACTAAGCCAAGGCAGAAGACGGTCGTCAACCTTTGCCCACCAAACCTAACCACAATGTTTGATCCAAAACCGGGCTTACCGGACACGACGACATTGCGGCCACTCTACTGAGCGAGGACAATGTCCGCTCCCCACAACATTCCGGACATTCGCGCCCAAGCTGAACCTCATCGCTTCAACCGTATCTCGAAAATCTTCGGCCAATATTTCCCTGTGACGAACAGCCGGTCGCGTTTCGCGTCATAGGCGATGCCGTTGGGCACTGCGTCGGGGCTGGTGAGGGCCATGCGACGGGTCAGCTTGCCGATGTCGATCCAGTCGATCACCTTGCCGGTCGCGGGGTCGATGCGCGCGATCCGGTCGGAAAACCAGATGTTCGCCAGCACCTCACCCTTCACATATTCCAGTTCGTTGAGCCGGGGCACGGGCTTTCCCTGCCATGTCACGGTGATGCGCCCGGTTTCCGCCATCGTCGCTGGATCGAGAAAGCGCAGGTCGGCGGTGCCGTCGCTCATGATGATGCGCGCGCCGTCGCTGGTCAGCGCCCAGCCTTCGCCGGGATAGGAGAAGCTGCCGGTCATCGCGAAGGTGCTGCGGTTCCATCGGAAGCCGATATGGTTGCGCCATGTGAGCGAGAGGATGGCGTCGCCCCAGTTGACGATGCCTTCGCCGAAATAGCGATCGGCAAGTTTGACCGAGCGCAGCACCTTGCCGTCCTCCAGCCGCACCTCGCGGATGTCCGAGCCGCCATATTGGCCGGTGCTCTCGTAAAGCGAGCCGTCGAGCCAGAGCAGCCCCTCGGTGAAGGCTTCCGGGTCATGCGGATAGGCTCGCACCAGCTTCCAGCGCGTCTCGGCCTGCGCGGACAACGGGGCGAGCGCCAGCAGGAGCAGCGCGAACAGGGCGGCGAGGCGGCTCATGTGTTGGATGCGGCAATCGCTTCCGCCTGCCAAGCGGGCAGATCCAACAGGGCCATGTCCTCCACCCGTCGACAGTCTATTGCAACGTCCAGATCCGCCATCGCCGCGACCTGCCGCGCCGGGTCGGATTGCGCCAGCGGCACCACCACCAGCCGCCGGTTCACCTTGTTGCGATAATGCATGCGGGCGGTGTTCTCCTGCCCGACATAGCAGCCCTTTGTGTAATCCACGCCGTTCAGCTCCTGCGCATTGGCTTCGAGCCATAGCGTCTTGTCGCTGCCGATTTCCTGAACGCCTTCTGTGACGCCGAGGGAAAGGCGGTGGGCGCGGAAGGCGGGGGAGGCATCGGTTTCACCCGGTGGCGCGAGCCAGCGATGGCCGAGAGCGGGCAGGCGCGGGTCGATCGGCCTGTCCTGCGCGTCGGACGACCAATGGACGGCGAGATGCTCTTCGCGGCCAATGTCTACCTTGCGGCGCAGGCGATAGAGGGTGAGGCGGCGGGTGAGGGCATCGGCCTGATCCGCCTCGCAATCGATCAGCACATCATGGCCCTCGGCCCACAGCAGAAAATCGAACAGCGCCTTGCCCTGCGGCGAAAGCAGCCCGGCCCA
>CAYOZY010000159.1:0-6159 GCA_964408525.1 uncultured Sphingobium sp.
CAACTCGACGCACGGCGCTCGCAAGGGTCTGGCCGACACCGCGCTCAAGACAGCGAATTCGGGTTATCTGACCCGCCGCCTTGTCGATGTCAGCCAGGATTGCACCATCGTCGAGGAAGATTGCGGCACCGAAAAGGCGCTGGAGATGAAGGCCATCGTTCAGGGCGGCTCGGTCATCGCGTCGCTGGGCGAGCGTGTTCTCGGCCGCACCACGGCTGAGGACATCGTCGACAGCAAGGATGGCAGCATCCTTGTCGCCGAAGGCACGTTGCTCGACGAGGCGCTGGTCGCCGCGATCGAGGCGATCGGCATCCAGTCCGTGCGCATCCGCTCGCCGCTGATCTGCGAATCGAAGATGGGCGTGTGTGGCAAATGCTATGGGCGCGATCTTGCTCGCGGCACGCCGGTCAATATCGGCGAGGCGGTCGGCGTGATCGCCGCCCAGTCGATCGGCGAACCTGGCACTCAGCTCACCATGCGCACCTTCCACATTGGCGGCGCGGCGCAGCTCAACGAAACGTCGAACCTCGAAGCGGTTGCGGACGGCAAGATCGAGCTGCGGGACATGCCGACCATTGTGGATCAGCGTGGCCGTCGCCTCAGCCTCGCCCGCAACGGCGAGCTGGCGATTATCGACAGCGAAGGCCGCGAGCGCGCGGTTCATCGCCTGCCCTATGGTGCACAGATCAGCTTTGAGGACGGTGCCAAGGTAAAGAAAGGCGACCGGATCGCGGAATGGGATCCGTTCACCATGCCGGTCATCACGGAAAAGCCGGGCGTCGTGAAATATCAGGACCTTATCGACGGCAAGACGCTCGCCGAACAGGTCGACGAAGCAACCGGCATCGCCCAGCGCGTCGTCACCGAGCATCGCGCGTCCTCGCGCAGCAAGGAAGACCTACGCCCGCGCCTGACCCTGCTTGATGATACAAGCGGCGAGGCGGCGCGGTATATGCTCGCCATCGGCGCGACGCTCTCGGTCGAGGACGGGCAGGCAGTGCAGGCCGGTGACGTGCTTGCGCGCGTCTCCCGCGAAGCCGCCAAGACCCGCGACATCACCGGTGGTCTGCCGCGCGTTGCCGAGCTGTTCGAAGCGCGCCGTCCGAAAGAGGCTTCGATCCTGGCGGAAATCAGCGGCACCATCTCGTTCGGCAAGGAGACCAAGGCCAAGCGGAAGATCGCGATCCAGCCTGAGGATGGCGGCGAGCCGGTCGAATATCTGATCCCCAAGTCGAAGGTGATCGACGTTCAGGAGGGCGACTATGTCAAGCGCGGCGACAACCTGATCGGCGGATCGCCTGATCCGCACGACATCCTCGAAGTGCTCGGCATCGAGCCGCTGGCCGAATATCTGGTCAGCGAAATCCAGGAAGTCTATCGCTTGCAGGGCGTGAAGATCAACGACAAGCACATCGAGACAATCGTTCGCCAGATGTTGCAGAAGGTCGAGATCACCAATGGCGGCGACACCACGCTGCTCGCCGGTGAACAGGTCGATGCCGAGGAAATGCACGAGATCAACGCGAAGCTTGGCGCGGGGCAACAGCCCGCCGAAGGCAAGCCGGTTCTCTTGGGCATCACCAAGGCCTCGCTCCAGACCCGCAGCTTCATCTCGGCGGCTTCTTTCCAAGAAACGACCCGCGTCCTCACCGAAGCGGCGGTTCAGGGCAAGAAGGATACGCTCATCGGCCTGAAGGAGAATGTCATCGTCGGCCGCCTTATCCCGGCGGGCACCGGCGCTGGCATGAACCGCATGCGCGTCACGGCGAACAGCCGCGATGCTGCGCTGCGCGCCTCGCTCCGCAGCCTCGAAGCGCATCTCATCGCGCCGCAAAGCGCGGCCGAAGAGCATGAGTATGAGCTGAAGCAAGGCCCGGAAGCAGCGATTGGCGACGATCCACTGGCCGCGGTTCAGGGTGAAGATTTCACCACCGAGGATATGGATTGATGCAATCCCGGACGGGAGGGGCCTGCGCTCCTCCCGGACGGCAAGGGTGCCCGCTCCGGCGCGGGCCCCTGCGAGTGTAACGGCACCCGGCTGTTTAGAGCGGTCGATCTGATTGGATCAGATCGACCGCTCTATATCATTGTTTTCCCGGGATTTCCGAATCGTCAAACGATGCCATCTGACTGGAAATCGCTCTATCACTGCAGTGTCAGCGCCGGGCCGCCAGAGCATGTGGCGAGGTCATGTCATTCAGCGCATGTTCCAGCCCCTGCTCGAACTGGTCGGTGCAGGCTGACCAATGGAAGGCGCGGCCATAATCGGCTGCGGCCTGCCTGCTTACCCTGAGCGCGCGGCTTATGGCTTGCGCCAGATCGTCGTCCAGCGACCCCACGGCGCGCGCCAACCGACCGTCCGGCCCGCGCCCGGTCGCGCCCACTATATCCAGTGGCCCCGGCACGGGAAACCCCGCCACCGGCGCGCCGCAGGCCAGCGCCTCGATCATCACCAGCCCGAAAGTGTCGGTAAGGCTCGGAAAGACGAACACATCCGCGGTGCGATAGGCGCGGGCCAGCGCCTCGCCCGATAATGCGCCGGTAAACACTGCCTGCGGATAGCGCTGCTTCAGCGATGTCAGCGCCGGGCCGTCGCCCACGACTATTTTGGTGCCGGAGATTTCCGCGCCGAGAAATGCGTCCAGATTTTTCTCTGTGGAAACGCGCCCGACCGAAAGCAGTATAGGGCGGGGCAGGCGCGCCAGCGCCTCGTCGACCGGGCCGGACGCGTGAAACAGCTCCGCGTCGACGCCGCGCGACCATATGCGCCCGGAAGCTATGCCGCGATAGGCGAGTTCGTCGCGCAGGCGCGGTGTCGAAACGAACACCGCCGAAGAGGAGCGATGAAAGCGTCGCATCACCGGCCAGAACCAGTCGGGAGAGACGCCGGTGCGCACCGAGAGATAGTCGGGAAAGCGGGTGTGAAAGGCGGTGGTAAACGCTACATTACTGTCCATGCACCAGCGTCGCGCGGCCCAGCCGATCGGGCCTTCGGTGACGATATGTACGACATCGGGCGCGAAGCGGGAGAGCGCCCGACGCGTGCCCGCGCGCGGCGCGACGGCGAGGCGGATTTCGCCATAGCCGGGCATCGGCACGGTGAGAAAGCGGTCCGGCGCGATCAGCTCTATGCTGTGTCCGCGCTCAATGAGCTGTGCGACGGTCGTCTGCAAGGTGCGCACAACGCCGTTGACCTGAGGTTCCCAGGCGTCGGTGGCGATGGCGATCTTCATCGGCGAGGTACTTTTCACGCCTCGGCGCCAGTTTTTGCCGTAGCCTCCGCTGCGATATGCGCCGGCCAGTCGAGAATCGCCATTTCGCCGATCTCGTTTTCGGTCAGCGCGGTGCAGCTCTCCACCCAGTCGCCGTCATTATAATAGGTGATGTCGCCGATCTTGCGGATTTCGGCTGTGTGGATATGGCCGCAGACCACGCCGTCCAGCTCGCGGTCTCGCGCTTCATGCGCGACCGCATCCTCAAAGGCGTAAATGAACTGGACCGCGTTTTTCACGCGCCGCTTGGCATAGGCGGAAAGCGACCAATAGGGCATGCCCAGCGCCTTGCGCGCGCTGTTGAACCAGCGGTTCGCGCGCAGCATCATATAATAGGCCTGATCGCCGAGGAACGCGAGCCACCTGGCATAGAGCACCACGCCGTCATAGGCGTCTCCATGCGTCACCAGCAGGCGGCGGCCATCGGCGGTGGTGTGCACGGCCTCATTGGCAAGGGCTATGCCCCCAAAGCCCAGCCCCGCATAATCGCGCAACATCTCGTCATGATTGCCGGTGATGTAAACGACATGGGTTCCCTTGTGCGCCATCTTCAGGATGCGGCGGATCACCTCGTTATGCGCGTCGGGCCAATACCAGCCCTTGCGCAACCGCCAGCCGTCGATGATGTCGCCGACCAGATACAGCGTTTCACATTCTATCGAGCGCAGAAAATCGAGCAGCAGGGCGGCGTTGCAGCCCGAAGTGCCCAGATGCACATCGGAAATCCATACGGTGCGGAATTTTAGCTTTCGGCGATAGCTCTTCGGTTCCGGGAGGGTGAGCCAATCCGGTGGCTGTCCGCCGGTCTCCACTGTTTTGATCGCGCCCGGTTGCTCCAAGAAAGCGCCAATATGGTTCATCTGCCTTCCCCCTGTTTGGGAGGGCACCTAAACCATGGGCGTTACGCGGCAATGGCGTTTCGGGGTCAGTTTTGTTGCAGCGCAGCGGTGGAAAGTTGACGTTTCGAGCATGTGCTTTATTTGCGCTTGTCCCGTCCATAGATGTCGGGAAGCAGCGTCACGCCGCCGTCGCGGGAAGGCGCGACGGTGATATAGGTTAGATAGACCGGCACACTCGGACTCATCGGCAAGGGCCGCTCTGCTCCGGCTTTCTTCGCCTGTTGCGTCAGGGTTTTACCCATCATCCATTCGCCCAGCACCCATGCCTTTTCGAGGCGGATGCAGCCGTTGCTCAGATGTCGGTCCTCCTGCGCGAAAAGCTCGCGATGCGGGGTGTCGTGCAGGTAGATGCCATGGTCGTTAGGGAACACGAATTTGACCGCGCCCATGGAATTATATTTCCAGGGCAGCTCGCGCACACGCGGCATTGGTACGCTGCCGGCGGCAACAGCGGCCCAATCGACCGTTGCGGGGTCCAGCTTCGTGGCCGAGGTGCTCCAGTCAGACAGCACCTCCATATGCATGGAGGCGAGGGTGCGGCCTTCCAGCATCTTCTTCGCGACATTGGTGCGAACCAGATAGTCGGGCACGTTCCAATAGGGGTTGAGCACCGCATAGTTGAGCGCGCCCGCCAGCATGGGGGTTTGCGTTTCCTTCGCGCCGACGACGACCTTCATGGCCCCGGCCTGTTTGCCCGCCTGATAATACCAGAGCTGCGCCGACGCCGCATCGACAAGGATATGCCGCACGGTTGGCGGCGGCAGGATCCGCGCCCGCTCCATGTTGAGGCGGATGGTGTCGATGATGGCCCGGTCGAGCCGCTGCGCAAGGCCTGCCCGGAGCAGTTCGCGGGTGCGCGCATAAAGGGGGCTCATCCAGCCCATGGAGGCAATATGGGCGGGGAAAGATTCGGCCAGACCCGCCACTCGCAACACGCGCCCGGAATCGGGCCTTTCGGGGATCATCGCCGGGTCGGCAAATTCGATGGCCGGTCTTTTTACCCGCCGGACATCGCGCACATAGCGGGCAAAGGCATCGGACAGGGCAAGGTCCGCGCGGGCAAGGTCGTCCACGCCCCCCGCATCCGCGCGGGCGACCGCCATGCGCAGTCGGTCCGCCTTGTAGCGCGAGGGCTTCAGCCCATCGAGCGCGGCATCGTCGAGGATACGCAGGAATGCCTGCGCCTGCGGCCCCACCAGTCCCTTGTCTACCCAGAGCGGCCGGAAGCCGCGACCGGCGTAAAAAGCGCCGACGCTCCCACGGGCGTTTTTCCTGATCGCGGATGCCAGCGCAGCATCGCCCTGCTGCACCGCATCGGCGGCGGTTTCGGTCTGTGCGAAGGCGGGAAGCGAGAATGCCGGACTGACGGCAAGCGCCAGCCCGACAACCATGCAAGATAGTAACTTCATGTGCTGGAACGGATGTCTCAGCCTTTTTCACCTACCGGCGTAGGTGGCGGAGGCGGGGGTGGCGGAGGCGGCACATAATTGGGATGATAGATGCCGTCCGCTGAGTAATAGCCGTCGACAATGCCGTCGCCGTCACGATCGGCAGCCACCGATCCGGCCACCGCACCCGGAGGCGGGGGAGGCGGCGGCGGAGCCGGTTCCGGCTTCGGCGCACAGGCGCTCAGCGCGAGCAACCCGGCCGCGCCCAGCAATATCAGTCTTGTGTTCATTCTATTCTCCTTGAACAATCGCGCTCCGATCTGGACCGCGAATTGGCCCCGCTACCCTGCGCCCTTCGTTATCGCCCCAGACCAGTCAGGGACGGGCAACGGGCATCAATAAAGATTAACGGTGTTCTTTCCAGGGTGAACCGACCGGTGCGTGTTGGCTGCGCCCCAAAGCAAACAGGCGCGCCCGGAGGGAGCGCGCCTGCGTGTCAATTCCAATGCGTGAGGGAGGCGCTTAGTCGTCGCTGCGGGTGTCGCGGCGCTCGGCGATGCGGGCGCGCTTGCCGGTGCGGCCGCGCAGGTAATAGAGCTT
>CAYOZY010000160.1:0-1310 GCA_964408525.1 uncultured Sphingobium sp.
GGAAGGCAGCATTTCGCTGGCGATGAACGCGCACAATGTGCTCGTGACGAGCACCTTCTCCAAGATATACGGGCTGGCGGCCGAACGCATCGGCTGGGGCTATGCCTGCGCCGACATCATCGAAAATCTCCACCGCATTCGCGGGCCGTTCAACGTGACGACCGCCGGGCAGGCGGCGGCGGTCGCCGCCATCGGCGACACCGCATGGGTAGAGCACAGCCGCGAGCATAACCGCATCTGGCGCCAATGGCTTTCCGATGAAATCAACGCCATGGGCAACCATGGTTTGTCGGTCGTGCCCAGCAAGGCCAATTTCGTGCTGGCGCTGTTCAATGGCAGACTGAGCGCGCAGGCGGCGTTCGAGGGGCTGATGCGCGATGGCTATGCGACGCGCTGGCTGCCGGGGCAAGGCTTGTCCAACGGCCTGCGCATCACCATCGGAACCGAGGAGCAGATGCGCGATGTCGTCCGCTTGCTGCGCGCCATGGCGGAAGCGGCGGGATAGAGGAAGGAACGCGCCGGGCGGCTGTTTACCCCAGCGCCTTTTTCAGCAGCTCGTTCACCACCTGCGGGTTCGCCTTTCCGGCCATCGCCTTCATGGTCTGGCCCACGAAAAAGCCGAACAGGGCTTCCTTGCCCGCGCGATATTGCTCAAGCTGACCGGGATTCTTCGCAAGGATATCGGCGATCACCGCCTCGATGGCGCCGGTATCCGATGTCTGCTTCAATCCCTCGCGCTCGACGATTGCCTCGGCGCCATCGCCGGTTTCCAGCATCTTTTCGAGCACCTGCTTGGCAATGGAGCCGGAGATCGTGCCATCACCGACCAACGCCAGCAGCTCAGCGCCGGCCTGCGGGCTGACCGGGCTATCCTCCAGCCCCTTGCCCAGCTTGTTGAGCGCACCGAACAGCTCGGACAGCAGCCAGTTCGCCGCCGCCTTGGCGACGTCCGCCTCGCCCTTGCCCTGCTTGGCCGCGCTTTCTCCGATAAGCGTCTCGAACCAGCGTGCCGTTTCCGCATCGGCGGTCAGCACAGCGGCATTATAGGGCGAGAGGCCAAGCTCCTTTTCATAGCGATGGCGCTTCGCATCCGGCAGTTCCGGCAGGGACGCGCGACATTCCTCCAGAAACGCCTCGTCCAGCTCCAGCGGCAGCAGGTCCGGGTCCGGGAAGTAGCGATAGTCGTGCGCGTCTTCCTTTGACCGCATCGAGCGCGTGGAGCCGGTATCGGGGTCGAACAGGCGGGTTTCCTGAACGATCTTGCCGCCGCTTTCGAGCACATCGACCTGACGATTCGCCTCATGCTCGAT
>CAYOZY010000160.1:1320-1563 GCA_964408525.1 uncultured Sphingobium sp.
CGCCGGAGAGCGCATGTCCGGGCGCGAGACGATCTCCATCAGCGCGACGCCGGAACGGTTGAGGTCGACATAGCTGCGCGTCGGATGCTGGTCATGCATCAGCTTGCCTGCGTCCTGCTCGACATGGATGCGCTCTATGCCGATGGTTTTTACATCGGCCTCTGGATTCTTGTCGTCGAGGCTGATTTCGATCTGCCCCTCGCCGACCAGCGGATGATAAAGCTGGCTGATCTGATAGCCCTG
>CAYOZY010000160.1:1573-6145 GCA_964408525.1 uncultured Sphingobium sp.
AAATAATTCTTCCGGTCGAAACGCGACCATTTGTTGATCTGCGCATTGATCGCCATGCCGGTGCGCACCGCCTGACGGATGCACTCGCGGTTCGGCACCGGGAGCATGCCGGGCATCGCCGCATCGACGAGGGAGACCTGACTGTTCGGCTCCGCACCGAAGGCGGTCGCCGCGCCGGAAAAGAGCTTTGCCTGCGTCGTGACCTGCGCATGGACCTCCAGGCCGATCACGACCTCCCAGTCTCCGGTTGCGCCCTGTATGCGATAGGTTGATTCCATAAGGTCGCTCACCACCATTTCTCCGGCCGTGCGGTGAAGCCCGCGCGTTCTTCGAGCGCCAGCGAAGCGTTCAGCACGCCCTGCTCGTCCAGCGCCTTGCCGATAATCTGAAGCCCCAGCGGCAAGCCCGCGCTATCCAGCCCGCCCGGCACCGACATCGCCGGAAGACCGGCAAGCGACGCAGGCACGGTGAACACGTCGTTCAGATACATCGCCAGCGGGTCGGCCTGTTTCTCGCCCAGCGCGAAGGCGGCGCTCGGCGCGGTGGGGGTGAGCAGCAAATCGCATTTCTCCCAAGCCGCCTCGAAATCCCGCGCGATCAACGCGCGCACCTTGCAAGCCTGCGTGTAATAGGCGTCGTAGAAACCGGCGCTCAAGACATAGGTGCCGATCATGATGCGGCGCTTCACCTCGTCACCGAAACCGGCGGCGCGGGTGGCGGCATACATGTCCTGTAGCCCCGCACCATCCGGCAGGTCGCGCAGGCCATAGCGCACGCCGTCATAGCGGGCGAGGTTGGACGATGCCTCGGCGGGAGCGATGATATAATAGGTCGGCAGCGCGTAGTGCGTATGCGGCAACAACACCTCCACCACTTCCGCGCCCGCATCTTTCAGCCATTCGATGCCGCGATCCCACAGCGCGGCAATTTCCGCATTGAGGCCATCCGGGCGATATTCCTTCGGGATACCGATGCGCTTGCCCTTGAGGTCGGACGACAGCCCCGCCTCCCATTGTGGCACGGGCAGATCGAGGCTGGTCGCGTCCTTGGCGTCGAAACCCGCCATCGCTTCAAGCAAGATCGCGTTGTCCTTCACCGTGCGCGCCATCGCGCCCGCCTGATCGAGGCTCGACGCGAACGCGACAATGCCCCAGCGCGAGCAACGGCCATAGGTCGGCTTGATACCGGAAATGCCGGTGAACGCGGCGGGCTGGCGAATCGACCCGCCCGTGTCCGTGCCGGTCGCGGCCGGGGCGAGCCGCGCGGAAATCGCCGCCGAGCTGCCGCCTGAGCTGCCACCGGGCGCAAGATCCTTGCCGCTCGCATCGCGCCACGGCGAGATCACATTACCGAACGCACTGGTTTCGTTGGAGCTGCCCATCGCGAACTGGTCGAGATTGAGCTTGCCGAGCATGCCGGCGCCCGCCGCCCACAGCTTGCCCGAAACGGTCGACTCATAGGTTGGCACAAAGCCTTCGAGCATATGCGACGCGGCGGTAGTCTGCACGCCATCTGTGCAGAACAAATCCTTCATGCCGATCGGCACGCCGGAGAGCGGCTTGAGATCGCCCGACTTGCGCGCCGCATCAGCGGCATCGGCGGCTTCCAGCGCCTTTTCCGGTGTCTCGACGATATAGGCATTGAGCGCGCGCCCGGCCTCGACCGCTGCGTTAAACGCGCTCGCCACTTCGCGCGCGGAGAAGCTGCCGCCCGCGACGCCGTCACGGATTTCCGCGACTGTCAGATCGGTGAGCTGCGTCATCATTCGATCACCTTGGGAACCGCAAAAAAGCCATGTTCGGCCTGCGGCGCGTTGGCGAGCACCTTGTCGCGCACATTGCCGCCGGTCAGCGGATCGGCGTTCACCACGTCGTCGCGCAGGCGCAAATGGTTAGGGATCACGGCGGTCATCGGCTCGACGCCGGTGACGTCCACCTCGCCCAGTTGCTCGACCCAGCCGAGGATATTGTTGACTTCGGGCACGAGCCTCTCCGCCTGATCGTCGGTCACGGCGATGCGGGCGAGGCTGGCCACCTTTTTCACGGTGTTGATATCAATAGACATGGACAAGGCCGCTAGCACTCGGTCAAGGGCGCATCAAGGCGTTTGCGCTTGCCTTCCTGTCGCGGATGCACAAAACGACGTTGCAACAGACGGTATATTCACTTGCCAGACGATCCTATTTATGTTGCAGTGCACAATATGGAGCATAGATGCCCGCGCGGAAATTCCTCTATGTGGTGGCGGCGCTCATCGTGCTGACGCTCGGCTCGGCCTTTGCCTATCGCATATGGGGCCAGCGCATGCTCGCCAGCGTCATGGTGCCCAGCGCGCGCTTTTCCGCGCCTAACGCGCTCTCGGTGAGCGACTATGCCGACCGCACGCTGTGGCTCGCGCGGCCGGATATCAGCGCGGCGAACGCCTCGCTCTGGCTGCCCAAGGGGGTCAAGCGCGTCGAACCGGGGCCGGTCGCGACCTTTTTCGTGCACCCCACCAGCTACATGGCGCCGTTCAACACCGCCCGCTGGAACGCCTCGCTTCAGGACGAGGAGAGCCAGGACGCGGCCCGCCGCTTCACCATGGCTCAGGCGAGCGCCTTCACCAGCGTCGGCCAGGTGTGGGCGCCGCGCTATCATCAGGCGCATTTCGGCGCATTCCTTCAGCGCAGCGACGACAGCGTCAGGGCAATCGACGCCGCCTATCGCGATGTCGAAGCGGCTTTTCGCGCCTTTCTGGCGGCGCATCCAGCAGGGCCAATCATCCTCGCGGGGCATAGCCAGGGGTCGCTCCACCTGATGCGCCTGATGAAGCGGCAGGTCGCGGGCAAGCCCGTGGCGAGCCGCATCGTCGCGGCCTATGTCATCGGCTGGCCAGTCTCGCTCACGGCCGACATACCCGCGCTCGGCCTGCCCGCCTGCACGGCGGCGGACGAGGCAGGCTGCATATTGAGCTGGCAGAGCTTCGCCGAACCAGCGGATACATCATCAGTGGCGCTCGCCTATGGCGGCTATCGCGGCATGACCGGCAGGAAACGCACGGGAAGCCCGATGCTGTGCACCAATCCGCTTACCGGCACACCGGACAGCGCCGCCCCGGAACAGGCCAATCTCGGCACATTGGCACCCGCTGCCGATGGCGAGAGTGCGGAGTCGAAGCTGGTGAAAGGCGCGGTAGGCGCGCGGTGCAAGGACGGGTTCCTGCTGATCGGCACCCCGCCCCAGCTTGGCCCCTATGTGCTGCCCGGCAACAATTATCATGTCTATGATTATGCACTGTTCTGGGCCAATATCCGCAAGGACGCGGAGAGAAGGCTGACGACATTTCTGAAACACCGATAATCACGACCGACAAGGCGGAATTCCGGGCGGCCCTGCCCGCCGGAGGTCGGCTGATCGGCATGGATGTGGGTACGAAAACCATCGGCCTAGCGCTGTGCGATGCGCGCTGGACCATTGCCAGCGCGGCGCACACGATTGCGCGCGGCAAGTTCAGCAAGGACAAGGCGGCGCTTGGACAGTTCATCACCGAGCAGCAGGTGAAGGGCATGGTCATCGGCCTTCCGCTCAATCTCGACGGGTCGGAAAGCCCGCGCAGCCAGGCGAGCCGCGCCTTCGCCCGCAATATGGGCGAGCTTGGACTGCCGATCTTGCTGTGGGACGAGCGCTGGTCGACACAGGCAGTCACGCGCATGATGATCGACGCCGACACTAGCCGCGCGCGCCGCGACGCGCTCGTCGACAAGCTGGCGGCGAGCTATATATTGCAGGGCGCGATAGATGCATTGATGATGTAAAGGATGTGGTAACGACCTCGCTCCTATCTTGCGGCCATGATGGAAATCTGGTTCTGGTTCATCTTCGCCAACTTCATGGCCTTTGCGCTGATGATAGTCGACAAGTCCGCTGCGGAAGCAGGAAGACGTCGTATTGCCGAAAGCACGTTGATCGGATGGTCGCTTATCGGTGGATCGTTCGGTGCGCTCGGCGCATCTCATATTGTACGTCATAAAACGCGCAAACAGCCGATAGCGACACTGTTACGTGTCATACCTTTCATCCATGTTGGTATTGCTGCGATATGGATACTTGCGTCATCGGAAGCGCTGCCCTAAGGCACCGGCTCATGCCGAGCGAAACAGCCATGCCAAACGGCTCTCCGCTTCCCGCCTCTTCGGGCGACCGCGACCTGTTTCCCCACCGCCATCTTCTGTCCATCGCGCAGCTCAAGCCATGGGAAATCCGTTTCCTTCTGGATGAGGCGGAGCATTGGGTCGGCGTCAACCGCTCCGCCGCGCGCAAGCATGACGACCGGCTGGCGGGACTGACGCAGATCAACGCCTTTTTCGAGGCCAGCACACGCACGCTATTGAGCTTCGAGATCGCCGGCAAGCGGCTGGGCGCCGATGTCGTCAACATGCATGCCGCGCAGTCGAGCGTGAAGAAGGGCGAGACGCTGATCGACACGGCGGTGACGCTGAACGCCATGCGGGCGGATGTGATCGTCATCCGCCATGGCAGCTCCGGCGCGGTGCAGCTCATCGCCGACAAGGTCGATTGCCCGGTGCTCAACGCG
>CAYOZY010000161.1:0-6128 GCA_964408525.1 uncultured Sphingobium sp.
ACCTCACCTGCGAGATGGATCGCGCCGCCTTCCAGCAGCAGCTTTTCGGTCAGTGTGGTCTTGCCCGCGTCGGGATGGGATATGATCGCGAAGGTGCGGCGCGATGGCGTGGTCGAACTGATGGTCATGCGCGGGGCCATAGAGGCGGAAGCCGCCCGGTTACAATCACTTTCGTTGTCTCTCCTTTCTCTGGATGACGGTCCGTTAACCTGTTTCGCGTATGGAAAACCCTTACAACAGGGCGCACATATAATGAAAATATTGGTCTGTGATGATGATGAGGCGATTATCAGTGCCTATCGACAGGTTTTTCAGAAGTCCGGCCCAGACCGGTCAGGCGACACGCTGAAGGCGCTCGCCAACGAGCTTTTCGCCGACGAGCCTGCCGAAGCCGCCTCTCTTCCCTCCCGGATATTCGACGTGCATTTCGCGATGCAGGGGCTGGATGCCGTCGCGATGGTGGAAGCCGCACTTGAACAGGGCGAGCCTTTCAAGGTCGCCTTCATCGATATTCGCATGCCTCCCGGCATAGACGGCCGCGAAACCGCGCGCCGGATCAGGCGGCTCGACGCCAATATCAACATCGTCATCGTCACCGCCTATTCCGACCATTCCGTAACCGACATTGCCAGCGTGGCTGGCCCCGCCGACAAGATATTCTACATCTGCAAGCCCTTTTCCGCCGATGAAGTGCTGCAAATGGCGACGGCCCTGTCGCAGCGCTGGAATCATGACACGCGGCAGGTCGAACTGTTACAGGAAAAGATCGCCGAACTCGCCGAAAGCGAGGCCCGCGCCCAGCATTCCGCCAATCATGATTTTCTTACCGGGGCGCCGAACCGCATGGCGTTCCAGCGGGCGTTGAGCGAGCGCCTGATCAACGGCACGCGCAACTTCGCCCTTGCGCTGCTCGACCTCGACCGGTTCAAGTTCGTCAACGACACTTTCGGCCATGATGCCGGCGACGACCTGCTGCGGACAATATATACGGTGCTGCGCACATATTCGCCCGAAGGAACGCTGATTGCCCGTTTGGGCGGCGATGAATTCGCGTTGCTGTTCGATACGGATGGTGCGGATCATGCGCTGCCGATCTGTCAGGACATCGTCAAGGCTTGCGCGGGCAGCTTTTCGATCTTCGGCAATTCCGTTCAGATCGGTGCGTCCTCCGGTTTGCTGATGGGCATGAATCATCCCGATCAGGATGCCGATAATCTGCTGCGCTATGCCGATCTCGCGCTGTTCGCGGCCAAGCGGCAGGGGCGCGATCAGGTCTGCATCTTCGACGCCGCCATGGATGCAAGCCAGAAATTCCGCCGCCAGATCGAACTCGGGCTCGACGAGGCGATCAGCAAGGGCGAGCTCGAATTGCACTATCAGCCGATCGTCGAGCGGGAAGGCCTCGATATTGTCGGCTTTGAAGGTCTGTTGCGCTGGACCAGCCCGGAGCATGGCGAGATATCTCCGGCCGTTTTCATCCCGATTGCCGAGGAAAGCATAATCATTCACCGCCTTGGCGACTGGGTGATCGATCGCGCGCTTCAGGATTGCCGGGAGTGGCCCGATCAATATGTGTCCATCAATTTTTCACCCCGGCAGTTCAAGCGCGAAACCTTTGTGGAATATCTGTGCGCGCGGGCGGGCCACTGGCAGGTGCCGCATGCGCGCGTCCAGATCGAAGTGACCGAAACGACGATCTTCGACAATGTCGAGCGCGCCACGGAAATATTGCTCAAACTGCACGAACTCGGATTCCGCATTGCGCTCGACGATTTCGGAACCGGCTATTCCAGCCTCTTCCATGTCAAGAATTTCGCGCTCGATTGCATCAAGATCGACCGGACCTTCATCGAAGGGCTGGGCACGGATCGCTATTCCGCGGCCATTGTCAGCGCAGTGACGCAACTGGCGCGCGGCCTCGGCCTGTTTGTCGTCGCCGAAGGCGTCGAAACCGAAGCGCAATGTCAGGCGCTGCGCATGATCGGCTCCTCGCACATGCAGGGATATCTCTTCGGCAAGGCGGCGCCGCAGTCGGAGACTTTGGAACGCCTGATGAGCGATACCGCCGCCACCGAAGAACACAGAAGGCAGGCGTCATGAGCGCACAATCCGACATTCAGTCGCTCTTGCCCAATAGCAAAAATTCTGGGCTTAGCCGCACGCTGGTCGTGAATCTCGCAGGCATCGGGATTGCCGCCACGATTGCCATAGCGCTGATACTGGCGTTCTTCATTCATCAGAGCTTTACCCGGCTGGAGGATGAGCAGCTTCGCGGGCACATGGGGCGGGTCGAGGCCTTTCTCTCCGACAGCCGCAATGTGATGGACGCGAAAGCCAAGGACTGGGCGATATGGGACGACACCTATTCCTATACCCAGAATTTCAACTCCGCCTATGAAGCGGCGAACATCAATTTCACGTCCTTTGCCAATGCGCAGGTCGATGGTCTGGCGATCAGTCCGTTCAAGGGCGCAACCACACGCGCTTTCTTCTTCGATGCGGAAAGCGGCGAGGAAAATCCCGCCATGGCGGAAGCGCTGCGCAAGCTCGTTACCTCCCCCGCGTTCGAAAAGCACGCCAGAGCCACGAGCGATTATCAGACGTTCGCCAACCTCAACGGCGAGATCTATACAGTCGGCACCGCCCAGATTCGCCGCAGCGATGGCGCCGGAGAAGCGACGGGCTATCTGGTATTCGCATCGCGCCTGACGGGGGAGACCGTTGGCGAAGCGCTCCAGATCAAGGCGCAGATCGACATTGCCAAACCCGTGGCGCAAGCGGAAACCACGAAAGGCGCTGGCCTCATCCGCGCCGCACTGCCAATCGTGGGAAGCGAAAACCAACCCATCGCCGCGATCCGTTTCTCGGTGCCGCGCCGCCTGATTGCGGCCGGGAATGATCTGCTGGTGCTAGTTTCGATAGCAGTGTTGACAGCTATCGCCGCAATGCTGTTCCTGCTGCATCGCCGGATCGGGGCGCTTGTGATAGCGCCCGTGCGGCGCCTGCAAATGCATGTCGCCGGAATCAGGGAGAGGGGCGAGATTCACGCGTTGGCCGGTCCCACGCGCGACGACGAGCTGGGCGAGTTGCAGAATGAATTCAACGCCATGGCCGAAGAGCTGCAGGCGTTGCGCGCGAAGATAGAGGCGCAGTCCTTCATGCTCGGCAAGAGCCAAAGCTCCATCGGCGTGATGCACAATGTCCGCAACTGTCTTAGCCCGGTCAACGTCATTCTAGGCATGCTCGAACAACAGATGGCCGAACCGCTGCCGCCGCAGGCCGACCGCGCGCTTGACAAATTACGCGATCCGGCAACGCCCCCTGATCGGCGCGAAAAGCTCGCCGCCTTCCTGTCCGCCTCGCATGAGAAGGTTCGCTCGGACCTGACGGAGAGTCGGCAGAGCGCACGCGAGGCATCGCGCAACCTTGCCAATGCGCTCGATGCGATTTCCGATGCGCAGGGCGACAATGCAGCGACCGATTACAAGCAGCAGTGCGACATCGCGCCATTGCTCGGCTATTCCGCCAATGTCGCGCGCTTTGCCGAAGGGCTGGATATTGCCGTCGAAATCACCTGCGATGAGCGGGTCGAAGTGAGCGGCAACCGTGTCCTGCTTTCTCAGGTTCTCGAAAATCTCTTCATCAATGCCGTCGAGGCCATTCGCGCCACCAGCCGGGGCCATGGCAGAATTACCGCCTCTGTCCAACCTTCCGCCGAAACCGGAGAATGTCTTGTCATCATTCAGGACGATGGCACGGGCTTCGATGAACAGACGGCGGCGCATCTGTTCGAACGCGGTTTTTCGACCCGCAACGGCAAATCGGGCGGGCTGGGCCTGCACTGGTGCGCCAACACCATCAACGCCATGGGCGGATCGCTTTCTCTTGCAAGCGACGGTGCGGGGCAGGGCGCCCGCGCCAGCCTGAGGCTGAATCTCGCGCGCGACGAGGGTCAGGCGACAGAAAGCCGCGACGCGGCCTGAGCGAAAGGATAAAATTATGCGCACATTGACCAGATTTGGCCTGATGGCCGCAGCCATGGCATGTTCAAGCCTCGCGCCTGCCCATGCGGCAGAGGCGGCTGATGAACAAGCCGGCGCCTGGACTCTGGAAGGCGGCGTTACGATCGTCAGCGACTATCGCTTTCGGGGCGTCTCGCTCGCGGATCATGATCCGGCGGTTCAGCCCGAACTGACGCTCAGCCATGAAAGCGGCTTCTATATTGGCCTATGGGGTTCCAATATCGCCGATAATGGCGGAACAAATATCGAAACCGATCCCTATATCGGCTATTCGCGTGAATTCGGTCCCATTACCGCCGACATCAACGCCATGTGGTATCTTTATCCCGGCGCATCGGAATTCAACTATATCGAGCTGAACTCCCGTCTCTCAATGTCTGTAGCCGGAGGCGAAATCGGCGCCAGCTTCGCGTGGGCGCCATCCCAGCATCAGATCGGCGGCATATCGAACCGCTATTATGCGCTCGATGCGAGCTTGCCCGTCAAGGGCACCCCGCTCTCGCTCAGCGGTTCCTTCGGAATTGAGGATGGGGCGTTTGGCGACAACAAGCGGGACTGGTCGCTCGGCCTCACCGCCGATGTTTCGATTTTCACACTGGGCGCCAGCTATGTCGACAGCGCCCGCAATGGCGGCGATCCGCTCGCCGATGCCGGTGCGGTTTTCTCGATAGCGGCCCATTTCTGAGAGCGGCGGCAAGTCACACCGGCACGTCGGTGGTGAGCTTCACGGACTTCAGGGCAAAGCTGGAGTTCATCGCCGCCACGCCGGGCAGATGCAGCAGCACCTGCTTCAGGAAGCGCTCATAGTCCGCGACGCTGCGCGCCAAGATGCGCAGCAGATAGTCGGATTCGCCGCCCATGGTGAAACATTCGACGATTTGCGGGTGGCTCTGCACGCTGTCCTCGAAGGCGTTGAGGCTGTCCTCGTCGTGGCTCTTGATCCTCACATGCGCGAAAACGGTGATGGGGTAACCGAGCCGTTCGGCATCGAGCAGCAGCGCCCTTCCGGCGATGACGCCCTCTTCCTCCATCCGCCGTACCCTCCGCCACGTCGGCGTATGGGATAGAGCCACTTTTTCGGCCAGGTCGACCATCGAGATCTGCGGTTCGGCAAGCAGGCAGCGCAGTATCTTCCGGTCCGTTTCATCGAGTTTTGTCGAGTCGTCCATACACCCCCATAAATGAAACAATAATTTACTACATATAAACTTATAATTAGGACAATATGGCTTTATATTCCATCCATAAGCAAACTTTTGCAATAACATCCTCATGCTTCTGTGATAGAATTTGCGCATTAGCAGAGGAATCGGAACCCGCGACATGTCCAACCGGATCAAGCTTGGACTTCATGTCCCCGAACCTCCCGCGAGACCGGGGGACAAGCCGACTTTCGACCATATAAAGATCATGCCCGCAGGCATTGTGCCGCGCCCGGACAGTTCGGCTTGCGAAAGCGACATTCGCGACCTCCCCTACCAGCTTATCCGCGTTCTCGACGATGCCGGGCAGGCGACCGACGCATGGAACCCCCGTATCGACCCCGAAACGCTGCGCAAGGGGCTGCGCGCGATGCTGATGACGCGCATATTCGACGATCGCATGTTTCGCCTGCACCGGCAGGGCAAGACCAGCTTCTACATGAAGTCGACCGGCGAAGAGGCGGTCGCCGTCGCCCTTTCGATGGCGATGAACCGCGACGACATGTGCTTCCCTACCTATCGCATGCTCGGCTGGCTTATGGCGCGCGACTATCCGCTAAAGGATCTGGTCAACCAGATATTCTCGAACGCCGACGACCCTCTCGAAGGCAAACAGCTTCCCATTCTCTATTCGGCGCGGGACCATGGCTTCTATTCGCTGGCCGGAAATCTTGGCACGCGTTTCGGCCATGCCGTGGGATGGGCCATGGCTTCGGCCTATAAGGGCGACGACCGCATTGCCATGGGCATGATTGGCGACGGAACGACCGCCGAGGGCAATTTTCATGAGGCGATGACCTTCGCCAGCGTTTACCGCGCGCCCGTGATCCTCGGCATCACCAACAATCAATGGGCGATTTCCAGCTTTTCGGGCTTTGCCGGTGTTGAAACCACGACCTTCGCG
>CAYOZY010000162.1:0-6121 GCA_964408525.1 uncultured Sphingobium sp.
ATCGACTGCATGCTCGACATAGGCGCGGGCGACAGTTTCGCGGACATATATGGCCCGCGGCGCTTCTTCTTCCTGTGGCTCTCGAAGCTGTGGACCATCCGCAAGCGCATCCCGCTGATCCTCTCGCCGCAAACCATCGGCCCGTTTACCCGCGCCCCCTATAAACAGATGGCGGCCTATGTGCTCAATCGCGCGCGCGCCGTGGTTTCGCGCGATCATCTTTCAGTGGAAGCGATGAAGACGCTGGCGCCCACCGCGCGTTCGATATTCGGGGTCGATGTAGCGTTCCTGCTTCCGTTCGAATCCCGCGCTTCGGAACGGGGCGGCGAGAAACTGAAGGTCGGCATCAATGCTTCGGGCCTGCTGTTCCACGAAGCGACGAGCGGGCGCAATCATTTCGGCCTTTCCTATGATTATGCCGCCTATATCCGCGCGGTGATCGGCAAGCTGCGCGAGCGGAACGATGTCGAGATCCATCTCATCGCCCATGCGACCAATTCGGTTATGAAGGAGGATGATGACGGCGCGGTGGCGGACCAGCTTGCGACGGAATTCCCCGACGTGGTGCGCGTTGCCAATTTTGCCGGACCTTGCGAGGCCAAGAGCGCCATTTCCGGGCTGGATTTCCTCGTCGCCGCGCGGATGCACGCCTGTGTCGCCGCCTTTTCGTCCGGCACGCCGGTGCTTCCGGTAGCCTATAGCCGCAAGTTCGAAGGGCTTTTCGGCTCGCTGGGATATCACCGCTCCCTGCCCGTAACAGGCATTTCGCTCGATGAAGCGCTCGCACGGACACTTGCGGCCATCGAGGCGCGTGTGGCGCTGGCCACCGAAGCGGCGGCTGGCATGCGCAAGGTCGAGGAACGCATGGAGCCTTATCGCGCGCTGCTGCGTGACGAATTTTCGAAAATCCTGAGCGGGCACCGCCCATGAGCAGTTTCCCCTCCCCTACGCTGCGCCGCGTAGTCGAGAATGATCTCTGCACCGGCTGCGGCCTGTGCGCCGGGCTAGCGCCGGGCAGCATTGCGATGAAGACGGTCGCGCCCGGCTTCAGCCGCCCGAAGCAACTGGCCCAGCTCGACAGCGAAACGGAGGCAAGAATAGCCGATACCTGCCCCGGCTCGATTGTCGCTCCATGGCACAAAGCGCCGGTCAATGATCCCATATGGGGACCGGCCTTCAGGGTTATGACCGGCCATTCGACCGACGAGGACATACGCTATTGCGGCTCATCCGGCGGTGTGGTTTCCGGCCTCGCCTTTCATGCGCTCACCAGCGGCATGATCGACAAGGTGATGCATATCGGCGCGGACCCGGCCAACCCCACGCGCAATACAGTCCGTTGGGCGACCACGCGCGAGCAGATCATCGCCGGGGCCGGTTCGCGCTATGCTGCCTCCTCGCCGCTGGCGGAAATCGGAGAAGTTCTCGATCAACCCGGCCGCTTCGCCTTTGTCGGCAAGCCCTGCGACATATCGGCGCTGCGGCAACTGGCGCGGATTGACGCGCGCGTGAACGAGAAATTTCCGCTGATGCTGTCCTTCTTCTGCGCGGGCGTGCCCAGCCATGACGGCGCGGACAGAGTGATCGACGCGATGGGCCTCGACCCGGCCAAGGTCATCGACTTCCGCTATCGCGGCCATGGCTGGCCGGGCAAGGCGCGCGCGGTAACGTCCAACGGCAAGGTCGGCGAGCTGAGCTATGCCGAAAGCTGGGGCAAGCATCTTTCGCGCGAGATCCAGTTTCGCTGCAAGATCTGCCCGGATGGAGTAGGCGGAGCGGCGGACATTGCCTGCGCGGACGCCTGGTATGGCGGCGACAGCGGCTATCCGAGCTTCGAGGAAGAGGATGGCCGCAGCCTCATCCTTTCACGCACATCGGTCGGCGATGCGTTGCTGTCGGATGCGATCGCGCGGGGCGCCATCGAGGCCACACCATTGACCATCGGCGAAATCCGGCTGATGCAGCCCGCGCAACAGCGCCGCAAGGCGATGCTGCGTGCGCGGCTCGCGGCATGCCTTGTCAAGGGCCGTTCGCGCCCAAAGATGTCTGGCCTGCTACTGGGCAAGGCCGCGCGCCACGCCCCATTGCTGACGCAGATCAGGGAGTTTCTGGGCACTTTTGCGCGGATCATCAGGCGCTGAAATGGTCGCGCGTCGCCTTCATATTCGCCGATTGACCTTGCGCATCCGGTGTCGAATCATGAGGGTGGTCGAAACACGTCTCTCCAACATATCCTGAGCAGGAATTCGCCATGGAAACCATTTATGACTGGACTAGCGTGCTCCTGTTCGCGGGGCTGGTCGTGCTGATGTTGCAGCGCTCCTCGATGAAGCCGCCGCCGGACTCGCTCTGGGCTTATCTCCCGCCCGCAATCGCCTGCGCGGCAGCGAACCAGTTCGGCAATAATGGCGAGGACGCGATCGCCATAATCCTGCTCGGCGCCATCATCGTCTATGTCTTTACCGTGCTGAAATTGCGAATACGGTGGTAAGGCAAACGCAATTTCACTGGCCGCGGAACAAAATAGCCATCGAATTTTTACCTTCATGATCTATTGCTGCAATTGCGCAATGGAACCTAAACCGGTATCTGCCTTGGCAAAACAGGGTCCGGAATTCGATGCGTCGCCCATTTTTGGAAGGCAATAGATGATGTCCTGGTTTTCCCGACTGTTTCCCAAGTCACGGAAAAGCCGTTCGAAAGCTCCCGTGGCCCGGCAACAGATAGCAATGCAGCCGCGCCCGCGCGTTCCGGCGGCGGATAAACGCAAGGACGATCTGCCGCGCTTCCACGGCACGGCGTCGGACCAGTTCCGGCCCGGTCGCGGCGGCCCGCTGGAGCAGATTCGCTTCCGCCTGCGCAATGCCTTCACCCCTTCCCGCCCCATCGTCGAGCCGACCATGTTCGCAGGGCGCACGGAATTATTGCGCACGCTGATCCGTTCGATCGAGGATCAGCAACTCCATGTCGTGCTTTTCGGCGAGCGCGGCATCGGCAAGACGTCAGTGCTCCATATCCTGCGCCAGATCGCGCTCGAAGCCCGTTATATCGTGCGCTATGCCTCTTGCGGCGAGGATACCGATTTCAGCGATTTCTTCCGCGCCATTTTGCACGACATCCCGCTTCTCTATCACAGCGACTATGCGCCGACTTCCGAGGAAATCGAGGAAGGTTTCTCGCTCGCCGACCTGCTGCCTGAATCTCAACTGACCGTGGCGCAGATCAGCGATGTGTTCGCCAAGCTCTCGCGCACCCGTGTCCTCATCGTGCTCGATGAGTTCGACCGCGCCAACGCGCCCAATTTCCGCCGTTCGGTCGCGGAACTCATCAAGAACCTGTCGGACCGCTCCATCCGCGTCCAGCTCGTCATCGCGGGCGTTGCCTCCAACCTCACCGAACTGATCGAGCATATTCCCTCCATCCGCCGCAACATTCTCGGCCTTCAGGTGCCGAACATGAACCGCGAGGAGATCGAGGAACTGATCGCCAACGGCGAAGCCGTCTGCGGCCTCAAATTCACGGCGGAAGCGATCGATTTCATCTGCGAGGCGGCCTATGGCCTGCCCTATATTGCCAATCTTCTGTGCCAGCATGCGGGCATTTCCGCGCTGGACCGGCAGGCGACCTCCGTCGAGAAGGTCGATGTCGCCGATGCGGTCAAGCGCGCGGTAGAGGAAATCGAACACCGCATTTCCCGGACCAGCATGTTCCATATCGACAAGGCGATGGCGGACGGACACGCCCGCGCGCTGGGTCTGGTCGCCAAATCCGCTCTCTATACCGGCGGGCGCGTGCTGCCCGACCAGATCCGAGAAGTCGCCGGAGGACGCGAGGCCGATTCACGAGATCTGCTCACCGCGCTTGACCGGGACTACAAGCTGCTCACGCCGATCCCTGGAGATCTGGCGCAGGCATATAGCTTCACCGAAGAAGGCGTGCCGATTTTCCTGTGGATGCGTTTTGTTGAAAACGAGAAGGCATCGGAAGCTGTCAACGGCCCCAGCCCGCTAGTGGCGAATCGTCGCCGCTGACGCACTGCATCATAATGATGCGGTCACGGCCCTTCCATGGGCAGATGCGGTAAGGACATCCGCTGTAAACCATGATTTTTTGGGTTTGCCAGAAAGAAAATGATCCGATTTTGGGGTAATAACGCCTCCAAACCGTCCAATTATGAGACGACCGGAGCGACTTCCGCGCCGATTTGATATCATGCCATTGAAAATAAAACTATTTTTTGTTAACCACATGTGTCGCCAATGAAAATTTCGGCTGCGTGGTTAACAAAAGATATATTGCGACGCGGCAGGTTCGGGTATAGAAGAGGCTCTCAAGCGGATACGAGACCGTTGCGTCCGAGCCGCCAGTTTAACACAGGGAGGTTAGTGTGACCTTTAAGACAAAATTAGCTGGACTGGCTATCGCAGCGGGTATGGTTGCCGCTCCGGCTGCTGCCGAAGCAGCGACCTACATCAATTTCAACGGCAAGACCGGTACCTATGGTAACACCCTTACCAAGAAGTTCGGCTTCGTCGACAACTTCACCTTCACCGTGCCGACCGCCGGTCGCGTGTGGATCGATGTGACATCGACGTTCACGACTCCGGGCACCAACCTGGACTTCAACGGAACGACGAGCTTCAACCTCGTACCGTTCGTCAACGTCAGCACCGGCATCACCGAGTATCGTGCCCTGCTGAACATCCCCGTGACCGCAGGTGTTCAGAAGATCCGCATCGCGGGCTTCGCTCAGGGTGACGCGTCCTACTCCGGCACAATCGCTTTCGCGGTGCCTGAGCCGGCGACATGGGCGCTGCTCATCCTCGGCTTCGGTGGCATTGCTTATTCGATGCGCCGCCGTCAGGTTAAGACCACCGTTTCTTACGCCTGAACGCCGCAAGGCCTACAAGAGTTCAAGCGGTCACCCCCCACGGGTGGCCGCTTTTTTTTCGGGCACGTCTCCAGTCCGTTCCACTCCGTCCCACGCAGACTGTCCCGCAAGTCCGGGAGACAGATTCTGCACATATGCGACTCCCACCTTTTGGCGCAATGTTCTAAAGGCTTGCCGGACTAAGCATATGGCAATATTCGCCTGTTAAGCCTGTTGCGCGAAGCCGGACGAAGGTCCTGCCTGTCAGATCATTTTGGCTATGAGGCTATTGGGTTGCTGTTTTCCCTGACTGCAAGACTGGATATCGCGGCCGGGAGGCCGGAAGAATGGAACGGTACCTTGCTCCATATCGACGGCCAGGCTTTTTCTGCTACTACCAGCCTTTGGCTGCCTTGCGAGGACCACCTCTTCGGGAAATGGCAGCCGCGCCCATGACCGTCACACCTCTCATCAGCGTGATTATTCCGCATTACAACGATCTGGCACGGCTGGACCATTGCCTTGCAGCGCTGAGCAGCCAGACACTCCCCCCGGAGAGGGTTGAAGTCATCGTCGCGGACAATCGCTCCGCCATCGAACCGGCGGAGCTGAAGCGCGTCATCGGCGGCAGAGCGCGACTGGTGGATGCTCCGGTGCCCGGTTCCGGCCCCGCGCGAAATGTCGGCGTGACTATCGCCAAGGGGGAGATATTTGCGTTCACCGACAGCGATTGCATCCCCGATCACGGGTGGCTCGAAGCCGGCATCGCGGCGCTCCAAAAGGCGGATCTGGTTGGCGGACGCATGAACGTGCTGGTCGAAAACAAAGGGAATATGACGGGCGCGGAGGCGTTCGAAACCGTGTTCGCCTTCAACAACCGCCGCTATGTGACGGAGGAATTTTTCACGATCACCGCCAATCTGTTCTGCTCGCGCGAGACGTTCGACAAGGTAGGCCCATTCCGCGCCGACATGTCGGAAGATAAGGAATGGTGCCTGCGCGCCCGCGACAAGGGCTTCCGCATCGCTTATGCCGAAGAGGCGATCGTCGGGCACCCTGCCCGCAATAGCTGGCGCGATTTGCGGTCGAAATGGCAGAGATTGTCGGCGGAAAGCTATGCACTTTCGATGGAGCGGGGTGGCGGCAAACTGCGCTGGCTGGTGCGCACATGGGCGATCCTCCCATCCATACCGATCCATGCGCCGCGCATATTCACCTGTGGCACTTTGTCGGGCATGTCCATCCGCATTT
>CAYOZY010000163.1:0-5751 GCA_964408525.1 uncultured Sphingobium sp.
CCAGAACTCAGCCAATCTGGTCGCGTTCCTTCACATTATCGACACCTCGCGATTAATGAAGTTATGCTCACCTCGCCATAACTTCATCCACGAGCCGATGTAGTCAGCGTGGCGAACGCTTGGCACAATCCCGAGCGCGGCGCAGATGAAGGCTCCGGCCATTTCCGCGACCAATTCTTCGCGGCCATAGTCCTTGGAGCCGAAGCTGCCAGTCTGATCGCGGCCAAGCCGGGTGGCATGGCCAGTCCAATGGCCCAGTTCGTGAAAAGCCGTGCGATGCCAGTTGATCGGCTCATGGAAATCGTCGGGCCGCGGCACCGCGACATAGTCATGCGACGGGCTGTAAAAAGCGGACGGGCCACCGATGCGGAAGTCGGCGCCCGTAGCAGTGATCAGCTCCTCGGCGTGTGGCAGGATCAAGCCATCCGGGATGGGCGGCGGTGGGAGGCAGATATGTTCGGGCAGGCCGGCACACTGGTCGACCGAGAACACCGTGAAATGCTTGAGGAACGGAATCCCGCCACTGGTTGCGGTGCCGTCGGTATCCGCTCGGCGGCGTTCGCTGCTGGGCACAAAGCGGCGGGTGTAGATGATACCGACACCGCGTTCGCCGCGACGCACCGAGCCGCCCAAGGCCGCAGCCTGCCGGAACGTCAGGAACGCATGGTTTGAGAAGCCTCGGGAGACGACGGCATGCCAGAGGGTAAGTACATTGATGCCACTGTATCGACGGGAACTGACAGCATTGTGCGGCATGCCGATGCCGGCACTGGCCGTTCCCCAGGGCTGAACCCATGGGACGCGCCCAGCCTCGAGATCAGCGATGATCCGGTCGGTGATTTGCTGGTAAAGATTGATCCGCTCAGGGTTTGAGCGGGCGACATGTCGTTGCGCCATGGCAGGTCTCCGCGGCGGACCACAGCGAGCCTCTCTCGCCGCTCTCAGCCCGTCACGGGACAATCCCGCCCTCTTCCTCTTGCGGGGCGTTGCGGGGCGCCAGTCCCGCACGAAGGGGTCTGATGAGACCGAGCGGGCTCAGCAGCAGGGGAAGGCTTTCCCCACATGCTCTGAACCGATTTTATCGAGACATTTTAGGGTGGTTCGTGCCATGCTAGCGACGGGAGGCCTTCGATTGACCGAATTCACCTTTGTACATGCCGCTGATCTTCACCTCGACAGTCCATTACTTGGATTGGCGGGTAAATCTGCGGAATATGCCGCGCGCGTCGAGGCGGCGTCGCGTGAGGCCTTCGATAACCTGGTGGCCCTTGCGATCGATGAGGGCTGCCGGTTCATGCTGTTGGCCGGTGACATTTTCGATGGCGATCTGCGTAACTTCCAGACGGGTCTTTACTTCATGGAGGGAATGCGCCGGCTGGACGAAGCCGGCATCTCGGTGTTCATGGTCCTTGGAAACCATGACTCCGCCAATCGTTTTGCCGACAAGCTGTCTCTCTCGGGTAATGTCCATGTCTTTCCGAAGACCAAGGCCGCCACACATCGTCTCGATGATGTCGGGGTCGCGATCCATGGGCGGAGCTTCCCCCGCCCGGACGTCTCCGAAGATCTGGCGCGCGAATATCCGGCAGCAACCGAAGCACTGTTCAATATCGGCGTTCTCCATACGGCCTGTGCGGGCAGCGAAGGTCATCACGCCCGCTATGCGCCCTGCACGCCCGAGCAGCTCACCAATCATGGCTATGACTATTGGGCGCTAGGCCACGTCCACGCCCATGCCGTGCTCGGGGAGCACCCGCACATCGTCTATCCCGGCAATCTTCAGGGCCGGCACCCACGAGAGACGGGGCCCAAGGGAGCCGTCCTGGTCAAGGTCAATGACGGCAGAGTCACCAGCCTTGAGCATCGCGCGCTGGATGTGGTGCGCTGGGCATCGATCACAGTTGATGTGTCGGGAACGAGCGAACACCCCGAATTACTGGATCTCATTCGCGGCCATATCGCCCAAGGCGCTGAGCAAGCCGATGGACGGCCTATTGCCCTGCGCCTGACGGTGACTGGAACGACACCGCTCCATTCCAGATTGATCCTCGAGCGCACCGCTTTCCGGGAGGACGTGGAAACACTGCTGGCAACGCTCTCGGATGACGTGTGGCTCGAAAAGCTGAGGTTGGAGACGGCCCATCCTGAAACCCCGGACGCCGTCGATCCGACGGTGGCTGGAAAGCTTGATCAGGAAGTGGCCCGCCTCAGCCAGGACAGCGCGATCGCGAAAGTTATCGAAACGCGGCTTGCCGAGATTCGGACGAAACTGCCCGCTGGAGCGCATGCCGATGCATTCATTGAGCAGATGCGCGCCGAGATACCCGAGCGCGCCGCAGCCCTTGCGCGCAGTCTAGTCAGCGAGGCTGGTCATGCGCCTGACTGAACTCAGCCTTGAGAAATATGGCGGCTGCGCCAGTCGCGAGCTCGCCATTCCTGAAACAGCGGGCCTCACGGTGGTCTACGGTGCCAATGAAGCGGGCAAGAGCACCTGTCTTGAGGCGATTAGCGACTTCCTGTTCTCGATCCCCAAGAATACCCAGCGCGGCAGTTTGTTCGGCTACGATGGCATGCGCATCGGGGCCACGATGTTAATGGCGGATGGTAGCACGGTGACGCTCAAGCGCCGCAAGGGCAACGGCAAGACACTGGCTGACCTGTCTGGAACGGCGCTCGATGACACCGTCCTTGCGCCGGTGCTGGGTGCCATCACACGGGAGCGGTTCGAAACCCTCTTTGGTCTGAACCACGAAACCTTGCGCAACGGCGGGGAGCGATTGCTTCACGCCGATGGCGACATCGGGCGTCTGATCGTCGAAGCAGGCGGCGGCTTGCGCACGCTGGTATCTCGCCTCGAAGGGATCGACGGCGAAGCGGACAAGCTCTTCGATACGAGGCGGTCGGTAAATCGTGTTTTCTACCAGCAGCTGACGGCATTCGAGGCAGCCGAAAAGACGGCACGCGGCGGGCAACTGACCCGGGAAACCTTTGAGCAGACGCGCAAGGCATCGCTCGCAGCCGCGGAAAAGCTCGAGGCCATGCGATCAGAGAGGCGCAGCCTCGGCGCATCGACGTCCCGGCTGGAGCGCGTCCTGCGAGTCGTGCCCTATTTGCGTCAGCTGGCCAACTTTACACTGGATCTGGTCGGCTACGACGATGTCGCGTCCTTCCCGGATGATTTCGCGGCCAAGATGCGGACTGCTCTGGACCAGCGCAACGGGGCTGAAACGCGGCTCGAAGGCGCGATCGAGCGGCGGGACCGCCTGAAGGCACGGCTTGATGCGCTGGTGGTGAATCCGGGTCTCAAAGCCGCCGAACAGCGGGTGCGTGATCTGAGCGAACGCGCCCTTCACGTCAGCAAGGCCCGGTCCGATCGTGCCAATCGTCAGCGCGAGATTGATGACGGCGAGGCTCAACTGGCGGCGCTGCGCCGGATGCTTGGCCTGCCGGCCGATGCGGACCTTGCACCACTGATCCCGGACCAGTCTGCCCTCAATCTTGTGCGCTCGGCTGCCGACGAGATGGTGGAGCGCCGTCCAAGTCTGGCTTCTGCCAGAAAGCGCCTTGGCGAATTGGTGGCTTCGCTTGCGGTGATTGACAATCGTTTGGACGCGGCACGCCTGGCGGGGCATGATGCTCCGCCCGAGGCGTCGTCATCGGCCTTTGCCAGCCTTGCGGCCCAGAAGTCGGCGCACCAGGCACGTCAGCAGGCGCTGGAAACTGACAGCGCAACATTGACCGGACGGCTCAAGGCGCTTGGCTTCGATACCATCGATGCGCTTGCCACCCTGCCATGCCCCAGCGTTGACGATATTCGCAGTGAGCAGGCCGCGCGCGAGACATTGACCTCGCAGATCGAGGATCAGGCCAAGCTGAAGCGACAGGCCGAGCGCGAGATTCCAGCCGGTGAGGCTGAGATTGGCGCGCTTCAGGCATCCGGGACCATTGCAAGTGATGCCTCTCTTGCCGAGGCGCGCAGCCTGCGCGCCGATGCCTGGAGGCCGATAAAGACGGCATATGTCGCGGGACAGCTGCCCGATGACGGCGCTACTCGCCTTGCCGTTGCTGACGGTCTGGAAACGGCAATCGTGTCTGCGGACGAGCTTGCCGATCGCCGCGCGGCAGAGGCAGAACGGGCTGCATCGCTCGCACTCGCGTTGCGGCGCGTCGCGGAGGCAAGGGCTGCGGTCACGGCGGCAGAGGCCGAGACGGCCGCGCTTGTCGCGCAAGGCGAAGTGCGCATCGCGCAATGGGGGAACAGTTTTCCGCAAGTTCTGGTCAAACACCCGGAACTGGCGTCGCTGCTCCAATTTGCCCAGGCCCGACATTTGGTGCTGGATGAATCAGAACGCTTGCGGAATTCGGCAAATGCACTGGCTTTGGAAGAGGCCCAGCTTGCGCCGGCCGTGGAGCTGCTCGAGCGAATCGAACAGAGCCGCAAGCTCGACACCACATTGTCGTTCGCGGCCCGGGTCAGCGCGGTGCAAAACGCCATTTCCCGGCACGAACAAGCACATGCCGAATATGGCAGGGACACGCGGGACCGGGAGGACTTGGCGCGGCAGCACAAGCTGGTTGAGGCGGAAGTGCAACAATTGTCGGACGCACAGGCCGCCTGGGATGCGGCATGGCCTGCGGCAACAGGTGCACTGGGGCTCAAACCCGACATTTCGCCGGCAGATGCCAACAGTGCGGTTACCGAATGGGTGGGCGCACGCGGTGTGCTTACGGCAATAGGGCAGGCCCGCCAGCGGCTAAAGCGCATGGACGACGACGAGACGAGCCTTGCGAAGGATGTCCGCAGCCTCGCGACCGAACTCGCCATCGAGATCGGCGAAGACTGTGTGGTTGCAGCGCAGATGGTGCTGGCCCGATTTACCGACAACGCAACAGCGCAAACGCAATATGACGGGGTACTGCCCGACTTTGAAGAGGCGAAGGTCGAGGCCGACCAGGCGCAAGAGGCCCTTGGCACCGCTCGCGAGGAGCTGGCTCGGCTCGCGGCTTCGGCAAAACTTGATGGCGGCGATGATGGGGCCCTTTTGGACGCAGCTTCACGGTGTGAAGCACGTATGGCTTTGTGCAATGAGATCGCTCTGGCGGAACGCACCGCGACGGACGTGGGCGACAAGCTTGATCTCGCTTCCTTGCGGGCGGAATGGGATGAACGCGACCTCGATGAGGTTCGCGCGGAACTGTCCGAGCAGACATCGCGTGCTAGCGAGATCGAGAGCGAAATCGAGGCAGCCATTCTCGCCGAGAAGGCGGCAAAGGACGACCTTGCTGCCTATCTGAGCCAGAGCGAGGTCAATCACGCCGTTGCCGAACGCGAAGCGGCGGCAGCGCAGATGCATCTCGCCCTCGAACGCTATCTCGAGCTATCGGTTGCGCGCGAATTGGTGACGTCGGCCATGGCAACGATCCGCGCAGAACAGCAAGATCCGCTCATTGCGCGGGCCGGGGAACTGTTCACGGCAACGACGCTCGGTGAGTTTGCCGGTATCGAAACCGATATCGATGACAAAGGCCATCCAGTCGTGGTTGGACGGCGAACCAATGGCGGTATCGCTGCGGTTGCCACCATGAGCGACGGCACTCGCGACCAGCTTTTCCTCGCCTTCCGGCTGGCAAGTCTTGAGAATTATGCCAGTGCGACGGAGCCGCTGCCCTTCATTGCGGACGACATTCTGGTGCATTTCGATGATGAGCGCAGCCGGTCCACGCTCGACCTGCTCGCCGAGTTTGGCAAGA
>CAYOZY010000164.1:0-5737 GCA_964408525.1 uncultured Sphingobium sp.
TTTCGCAAGGCCGGTGATCGGCAGGGTCGATGTGTTCGAACCGAACACAGTGTCCGGGCCCAGCACCGCCTCGACCTTCTGAGTCATTTCGGCCTTGATCGCCGGGTCCTCGAACACCGCCTCGATCACGAAATCGCAGCCCGCAAGGTCGGCGACATCGGTAACGGGCGTCACCCGCGCCAGCACCTCGGCCATCTTGTCCGGCGTCATCTTGCCGCGCGATACCCGCTTCTGCAGTTCCGCCTCGACATGGGCCTTCCCCTTTTCCGCCGAAGCCATGTCACGGTCGAGCAGCATCACCTCCATGCCCGCCTGCGCTGACACCGTCGCTATGCCAGCGCCCATCATGCCCGCGCCCAACATGGCGAGCTTTTTGGTCGGAGCAGGGGACGCATCCTTGGGCCGCCGTGCGCCGCGCTCCGCCGCCTGCTTGTTCACGAAAAGCGTGCGCACCATGTTGCGCGCCTGTGGCTGGGCGAGCACTTTGGCGAAATATTTGCTCTCGATGCGGATGGCGCGGTCCATCGGCAGTTGCAGGCCTTCATAGACAGCAGAAAGCAGAGCGATCGGCCCATTCATGTTGCGCTGGGTCTGCTTCATCGTCATCGGCACCGCGCCCATGAACGTCTGAGCGAAACCGGGATTCATCGCGTTGCCGCCGCCGGGCACTTTGTAGCCCTTGACGTCCCATGGCTGGGTGTTGGCGCCGGGATTGGCCTTGACCCATGCCTTGGCCGCATCGAGCGCTGATCCGGCCGGAACCACCTCGTCGATGAGCTTCAAGGCCGCGCCCTCGGCGGGCGCGAAGGTCTTGCCCTGAAGCATATACATCAGCGCGGTCTGAACCCCGGTGATGCGCGGGAAGCGCTGGCTGCCGCCACCGCCGGGGAAAAGGCCGACCAGCACTTCGGGCAGGCCGATCTGGGTCTTGGGATTATCCCCCACCACGCGCCGGTGGCAGGCGAGAGCGAGCTCAAAGCCGCCGCCAAGGCATGTGCCTTCGATGGCGCAGGCAACCGGCTTGCCGCAGGTTTCGAGACGGCGCAGCAAGCGGTTCAGCTCGAACACGCGCTCGAACAGGGTCGCCATGCTCAGCGTCTCGCCCTTGGGGGGCAACAGCATCGTCTCCATGGCCTTGAGGTCCATGCCTGCCATGAAACCGCTTGCCTTGCCCGAAGCAATGACCGCGCCTTTGACCGCATCCTCGCCGGTGAGGCGGGTGATGGCGGCATCGAGGTCGGCAAGAAACTGCGCGTCGATCACGTTCATCGACTGGCCGGGCACATCGATCAGAAGCGTTGCAATACCGTCGCCATCAACGTCGAAACGGAGTGCCTGTGTCATAAAATCAATCCTCTCCGTTCAATTCTTCAGATTCGTTCGATGATCGTGCCGGTGCCCATGCCCGCGCCGACGCACAGGTTGATGAGCGCGGTGCCCTTGCCAGTTCGCTCCAGCTCATCGAGCGCGGTGCCGAGCACCATTGCGCCGGTCGCGCCGAGCGGATGGCCCATCGCGATCGCGCCGCCGCATACGTTGACCGTGCTGTGGTCGAGGTCCATCGCCTGCATATAGCGCAGCACCACGCTGGCGAAGGCCTCGTTCAATTCCCACAGGTCGATGTCGGATTTGCTCATGCCGCTACGTTCGAGCAGTTTTTGCGCGATGCTCTCCGGCCCTGTCAGCATGATCATCGGTTCGCTGCCGATAGAACCCATGGCGCGGATGCGCGCGCGAGGCTTGAGCCCGTATTTTTCGCCCATCGCCTTGTTCCCGACCAGCACGGCGGCGGCGCCGTCAACAATGCCGGAGCTGTTGCCGGCATGATGAACATGGTCGATCTTCTCGACTTCGGGATAGCGCAGATAGGCCACGGCGTCGAAGCCGGGCATCTGCTCGCCCATCGCCTGAAAACTCGGCTTCAAAGCGCCCAGAGACTGCATATCAGCTTCGGGACGCATATGCTCGTCATGATCGAGGATCACCTCGCCGATCACATCGCGGATGGGGAGAACCGACTTGGCAAAGCGTTTCTCATCCCACGCCTTTTTCGCGCGCTTCTGGCTCTCGACCGCATAGGCGTCGACATCCGCGCGGGAAAAGCCGAATTTGGTGGCGATGAGATCCGCGCCGATGCCTTGCGGCGCGAAATAGGTCTTGTAGGCGACTGCGGGGTCGGTTGCCCAAGCGCCGCCGTCCGATGCCATGGGCACACGGCTCATGCTCTCCACCCCGCCGCCGATAGCAAAGTTCGCCTCGCCGGAAATCACTTTTGCTGCGGCCATGTTGACGGCTTCCAGCCCCGACGCGCAAAATCGGTTGATCTGCACTCCGGCGACCGTTTCGGCATAATCCGCGTTGAGCACCGCGACGCGGGCAATGTCCGCTCCCTGTTCGCCCACGGGCGTGACGCAGCCCAATATCACGTCGTCGATATCTGCAGTGTCTATGCCGGTGCGTTCGGGCACGCTGCGAAGCACTTGCGAAGCGAGATCGATCGGGGTGATTTCATGCAGGCTGCCGTCCGGCTTGCCGCGCCCGCGCGGGCTGCGCACCGCATCATAGATATAGGCTTCCATGGCATCGCTCCTGCTAGAATTATAAGAGACTGTTTGGGATTTGCATTAAATTGCGCTTCAATGCTGCAAGTTGCAAGTACCCGTTCCGCTTCGATAACATGTGCCGCGCCTAAGAAGGCATCATCGCCTCACGATGTCGTAACGTCATGTTTGCGCCAGTGGGGCATTAAAATATTCTTCGACAGGTTCATCATAGCGGCAATTCGCTATTCTGGCGCGAGAATCGACGTTTTGGCAGTGCGGACTGGCAATCTTCCGCAATGCTCCCCATATGGCTAACGCCGGGGAATGTAATGAGGGAGGCGCACATGACATCAGGCGAACAGGCAAGCGCCCTTCGGCAAACCGACGATAGCGGGAAGATTGTCGTCCCTGACGAAGTGCAGGATGCCATCCGAACGCTCCTTCGCTGGGCGGGCGAAAGTCCTGATCGCGAAGGGTTGCTCGATACGCCCAAGCGCGTCGCACGGGCGTGGAAGGAATATTGCGAGGGCTATGGCGAGAATCCGGCTTATCACCTTTCGCGCATTTTCCACGAAGTGGGCGGCTATGACGAGATCGTGCTGCTTTCCGACATTCCGTTTCAGTCACATTGCGAGCATCATATGGCGCCCATCGTGGGCAAGGCACACATCGCATACCTGCCCGGCGACTATGTGGTGGGCATTTCCAAGCTCGCCCGTGTGCTGCATGGCTTTGCGCGCCGACTTCAGGTGCAGGAGCGGCTGACGGCGCAGGTGGCGGACTGCATCTGGGACAATCTCCACCCGCGCGGCGTGGCGGTGGTGATCGAGGCGACCCATGGCTGCATGACCGGGCGGGGCGTGCGTACGCCCGATGTCATCATGAAAACCAGCCGGATGATGGGTGTATTTCGCGATGACGAAAAAAGCCGCAAGGAAGTGTTGCGCCTGATGGGGCTTTAGGCGGAATGGCTGGCGGGTCGACCCCGCTCGCGCTCGTTACCGGCGGGCATCGCCGGCTAGGCGGGCATATCGCTGCGGCGCTGGCGGGGGCGGGCTATGCGCTCGCCATTCATTGCAGCCATGATGTTGCCCTTGATCCGGCTCTGGAAGCGGCGTTGAATCAACACGGGACGGATTGGCACGGTTTCGTCGCGGATTTCGAACAGCCGCGTGCCGCGACAGCGCTGATGGGCGAGGTTTGCGAACATTTCGGTCGGATGCCGGACCTGCTGGTCAACAGCGCGGCGCTTTTTGGGCAGGACAGGCTCGACGATGCTATCGAGGCCGATTTGATGCGCCATTATGCGGTGAACTGCGTTGCGCCGGTTTTGCTGACGCAAGCTTTCGCGGCGCAGGGCAGCGGAGGAGGAAGGTCGATCGTCAATATTCTCGATCAGCGGCTCGCCAATCCGCATGGCGACCAGCTTTCCTATACACTTGCAAAACAGGCACTGGCCGGATTTACTCAAATTTCCGCGCGAGAGCTTGCCGCAAAGGGCATCCGGGTCAATGCGGTGGCGCCGGGCCTGACCATCGCTACCGATCATTATGATGCGGCTCAGGTCGTTCGGCTGGAAGGCATGATGCCTCTGGGGCGTTTGCCGAAGGCCGACCAGATCGCCGATGCGGTGCTCTATCTGGCGAGAGCGGAAGCCGTGACAGGGCAGGTGATCGCTGTCGACGGCGGTGCGCACATGGAAAGCTACTCACGCGATTTCATGCATCTGTAGTCGAGGCAGATTTGAGAAAGGGCGCCCCGGCTAAAGTCGAAGCGCTCTCTCCCGATGTTTGACAGCATTATTATTTGCCGTGGTTGGCGTCTTTCCTGGCGTGCTCGTCATGCGCTCCGTGGTCATCATGATGCGCGCCCGCATTTCCGGTGCCTTCGTGCTGCTCATGAGTTGCCTTCTCGTGATGCGCGGCATCGTCATGATGTCCGGTATTGGCCTGATCATGCTGTTGCGCGGTGGCGGGAGAAGTGAATGCGAGCGCCGCTGCGCCGCAGAGGGAAGCTAATGATTTCATGCTGTTTCCGTCCTTCGTGGCCTTGTCGTCGATGGATTTGCAGGCCGCATGGCGCGCTGTGGCGGCACGACCTGATCTCATTTTAGGAAATTTGCAGGCATGCACGAGAGAATGACAGGCGATAAAAGTTGAAGGACCAATAAAAAACCCGCCAGATCGCTCCGGCGGGTTCCTTACTCATAAGTCGCAGGCGCAAAAGAAGGGGTTAGCCTTCCTGAGCTTCACCTTCTGCCGCTTCGGCAGACTCAACGGCCGCTGCCTCGATCGCGATCTCGCCCGGCTCGGCATTGGGATCATAATCCTCGGTAAAGCCAGCTTCGTCCTTCTCGAACATTTCCGCCATCACGTCGACGCCGTCCTTCTGAAGATCGGCTTCTTCGGGCGAACGGGCAACGTTCACCTGAACAGTGACGGCAACTTCTGGATGCAACGCGACCTTGACGTCAAACAGGCCCAGCGTCTTGATCGGGCGTTCGAGCACGATCATCGCCTTGGTGACGAGTTTGTGGCCATCCTCATGCAGCGCATCGACAATATCGCGCACCGCGACCGAGCCATAGAGATGGCCCGCATTCGACGATTGACGGATCAGGACGATCTGATGTCCCGCGACAGTGCTTGCTTCCTTTTCGGCCTCCGTGCGACGCGCGGCGTTGTCCGCCTCGATCCTAGCACGATTGGCTTCGAACACGGCCCTGTTGGCATTGTTCGAGCGCAGCGCCTTCTTGTTGGGCAGCAGATAGTTGCGGGCGTAACCGTCCTTGACGTTCACGACATCGCCGATCGCGCCCAGCTTCTCGATCCGTTCGAGCAGAATGATTTCCATGTTCTAGCTCCTCACTTCACGATGTAGGGCAGCAGGCCCAGATGGCGGGCGCGCTTGATGGCAGTGGCCAGCTCGCGCTGTTTCTTCGCGGAAACGGCGGTGATGCGGCTGGGGACGATCTTGCCGCGTTCGGACACGAAGCCCTGAAGCAGGCGGACGTCCTTGTAATCGATCTTCGGTGCATCCTTGGCGCCAAAGGGGCAGCTCTTGCGGCGGCGGAAAAATGGACGTGCCATGATTAAAAATCTCCCTGCTCTGCGTCACGATCACGGCGCGGACCGCGATCTCCGCGATCGCCCCGGTCACTGCGCTCGCCGTCACGGCCACCACGACCGCCGCGC
>CAYOZY010000165.1:0-5736 GCA_964408525.1 uncultured Sphingobium sp.
GTCCCGGGCCATTGACCTATGGAAGCCAAGAATCCCACGCGCATCGTCGGCATCATGCCGGAGCGTTTTGCCTTCCCGATCGAGGAATCGGTGTGGACGCCGCTCGGCCTGGATCGGGTTGCCGCAGCGGATGAGTCGGCGCCGCTGGTCAATGGCTTCGGGCGTTTGCGTGACGGCCAGTCCCTGTCGCAGGCACGCGCCGGGTTCGCTACCCTGGTCAGCAACCTGGCCGAACAGCGCAAGGAAAAGCTGCGCGGCGATGCGGCCAGCGTGGTGGCACTCGGCGATTATTTCGTCCTGGGAAGGCCTCAAGAACGCTGTCGAGAAGTCGAATGGCGCGATCACGGTCGGTTTCGGCGCTGGCAACCTCCTCATCATCCAGATCCACTTCGGCGAGGGCGAGGATGCTCACGTTCAGGAATTGCGCATTTCCAATGGTGCGGAAGCCTATCAGCATGCCGGAGAAGTGCTGGTCTGATAATGGCTGCGTCGTGACGATGGCGGGCAAGGGCGCAAGGCCCGGTCCGGGGGTCGCTAAGCCGGTTTTCACGATAGGACACACGTCGGGTTTGGGCTGTCTGGCAACGGGCAGCCCAAATTTTTTGGGGGCGGCCGGAGTGGGGGCAGGGCGGCATTTGTCGTGCAGGTGAACGGTTCCCAATGCTCTCAAGAAAATATACATCCATCATTCTGTAATGAACGGAGCCGATGAGAGCGCGATTCGATATCGCCACGGCATGGGCGATCTGGAGGTTCTGACGAGATGAAGCACCTGTCTGCGGCCAGCGACGAGGCGCGCGGCGCGCTGCTGGAGATGCGGGCTGGCGTGCCCGGAATTGCCGTCTCGACCTTTGTCATTGGCCTTTTTCCCGTCGCGCTGACGCTCTATCTGTTGCTGGTTTTCGATGTCGCCTTGCCGGGGCACAGCGTGGCGACTCTGTTCGGCATCACCGCGATCTTTCTGGCCTTCATCGGCTTTCACGCGTTTATCGGCCTTTTGCGCCGGCGCATGCTGGGCCAGATTGGCGACATCGCCGCTGCCCACCTGATGCCGCGCCTTGACGATGCGACCGCGCGAATGGGCGAGGGGCGCTCCACCCGTGTCGGAGACGGTTTGCAGATTTCGCGCGATCTCGACGCGATCCAGCATTTCCTGAAATCGTCCGCCGCCGTGGCATGGCTCGATATCGCCGCGCTGCCGGTCCTGTTAATAACGGCGATATTCCTTGGGATAGGACAGGTGCTCGTCATCCTTGTCGCCGCAGCGGCGATGCTGTTCCTTCTGGTGCGGGCCGTTCGTTCGCAGGAGCAACCCGCGCGCGACATGGTGGCGCTGATGGGCAGCCGTCACGCCGTTTCCGAAACCAGCCGTGCCAACCCCGAAACGATTCGGGCATTAGGCATGCGCAACAAGGCGATGCAGGCATGGGCGCTTGCGAACGACCGGCTGGCGCGCGCGCTTTCCGGCTCGCGAGAACGGATGCGGCGGGATGTCGTTACCGCTCGCGCCTTGCGTTTTGCGGGGTTTGCCCTGTTGCTGCTGGTCGGTGGATTGCAGGCGATCGACGATCATGCCAGCCCCGCAGCGGTGATGGCGGGCGCGATGCTGGGCTGGTTTGCGCTGTCGCCGATTGTCGGCGCGGTCGAGCATGCCGATCTCATGGTGGCGGCGCGGCAGGGCTGGGCAAGGCTCGACACCGCGCTGCGCACGGTTCCCGTCGATGCACCGACACTGGAGCTGCCGGAACCAGCGGCGACGCTCCTGTGTGAAGGCGCTGCAATCGTCGTTCCGGGGGTCAAGCGCCCATTGGTGCAGGGGATCAGCTTCGACCTCAAGGCGGGCGACATCATGACGGTTGTCGGCCCCGGTGGGGTCGGGAAATCGGCGGTGCTGCGCGGGCTTTCGGGCGCTTGGCCGCTTGCGGCGGGGAAGGTACGGCTCGATGGCGCGGCGCTGGACCAGTGGGACAGCGAAAAGCTGGGCCGCCATATCGGCTATATGCCCCAGACGATCGATATGATCGAAGGAACGGTCGCGCAGAATATCGCCCGTTTCGACCCCGATCCCGATCCGCAGGCGGTCGTCAATGCCGCCCATGCGGCGATGATCCACGAGATGATCGTGCGCCTGCCCGATGGCTACAACACCCATATCGGCCCCAATGGGAACCGGCTTTCCGTATCGCAGGCGCAGAGGATCGCGCTGGCCCGCGCGCTGTATGGCGAGCCGTTCGTCGTGATACTGGATGAACCCACCGCCCATCTCGATGGCCGATCGGAAAAAAGCGTGGCTGCAGCCGTAGCCGCCGCAAGCGCAAGGGGCGCCATCGTGATTTTGGGCGGAGTCGCCGCATCCATCGTGGAAATGGCCACCCATGTTCTGGTAATGAAAGAGGGCGGCATGGTCGATTTCGGCGAGAAGGGCGTCGTGCGTCAACGGCTGATGGCGCGTCATTCGGGCGGGGCGAACGCCGGGGGCGAGCCGCAGGATAACCGGGGAGGCCGGGGAAACAACGCCCTGAAGGCCGAATCTGAGACCGAAGCCGAAGCTGAAACGGAAACACAGGCATGAGTTACCAGTTGCCCGCCACCATATCGAACGACGCCTATCCGCCCGTTCTCGAAAACCCGCAGGTTGGCCTGCAGAGGAATTTCCGGCTCGCGCTGATGGTCATCGGCGCGTTTGTGCTCGGTATCCTGCTGCTGGCGGCGTTCACCGGAACGCGTGGCGCGGTGATCGGTGCCGGCGAAGTGACGGTCGAATCGCGCGTCAAGAAAATCGCGCATCCTTCCGGCGGCGTGATCGCTGAAGTGTTCGTCAAGGAAGGCAGCAAGGTGAAGCGCGGCCAGCCATTGATGCGGCTCGACACGACGGTTTCGGGGACCAGCGCGATCGCCAGCGGGGATACGGTCGAGGCGCTTTTCGCCGCCGCCGCCCGCCTGACCGCCGAGCGCGACGGCGCGGGCACGATCAGCTTCCCGCCTGAGCTGACGCAAGACCCGACCCCGGCAAAGCGGGCGGCCATGCAGTCGGCCCAGCATCTGTTCGAGATCCGCCGTCAGGCGCGCGCGAACGAACTGGGGCAGATTGAGGAACGGGTGCGCCAGACCCAGCAGCAGATCAGCGCGCTTGAGGCGCAACGCCGCGCCGCGCAGAGGCAGGCGGACCTGATCCAGCCCGAACTGGAGGGGTTGCGCTCCTTGCGCGATCGCCAACTGGTGACGGTGAACCGCCTGAACCAGATCGAGCGCACGGCTGTCGATCTTCAGGGGTCGGTTGCTTCCTATGGCGCGCAGATTGCGCAGGCGCGGGCGCGCATAGCGGAAATCCGCCAGTCCGGCTTTCAGATGACGCAGGATGCGCGAACTCTGGCAGGCAATGAACTAGTCGATGTCACCTCGCGCCTCAACGACCAGAAGATCCGGAACGTCACGGCCAAGGACGCCTATGACCGGGCGCTCGTCCGCGCGCCCTATGACGGGGTTGTCGACAAGCTGGCCTTTGCCACGATCGGGGGCGTTGTTCCGCCGATGGAAACGATCATGGAGATCGTGCCGACGCATGACAGGCTGACGGTTGAGGCCAAGGTCAGCCCCTATGACATCGACCAGCTCAGCCCCGGCCAGCCTGCCTCCATGCGCTTTTCGGCCTTCAACGCTCAGGTAACCCCGGAAATCAACGGGAGCCTCGCCTACATCTCGCCTGAGCGCTTCAACGACGAGCGCAGTGGACAGAGCTGGTATAAGGTGCGGGTGGAAGTCGACGAGGGAGAGATGAAGAAGCTGGGTGGCCTAAAGCTCGTGCCGGGCATGCCGGTCGAGGTGTTCATCCAGACCAGCGAGCGCTCGCTGCTCTCCTATCTCACCAAGCCTTTGCGCGACCAGTTCAACCGGGCCTTCCGGGAGGATTGAGAACACATGTTGGCGTATTCGTGGCAGACTCGCTTCGTCTCATTGTCGTTTCCTCCCGGCTTTTCCCTCTGCGACAAGCGTGGGCGGCGTCGTTAAGAGGCTGCGCGGAACGAATCACGATAATCACAGATTTCCTATCCCGGAGAGGCGGTTGTTAACATTCTTGCACTACGCCCTGCGCCCATTATGTTGCGCTGCGGTGCGTTGATTGGAGCATATTGATTCATGAAGATCACGATGATCGGTTCGGGCTATGTGGGCCTGGTTTCGGGAGCCTGCTTTGCCGATTTCGGCCATGATGTGGTGTGCGTCGACAAGGACGAAGCCAAGATCGCCGCCCTGCTGGAAGGACGGATCCCCATTTTTGAGCCGGGGCTGGACCATCTGGTGGCGAGCAACGTCGCCGCGAATCGCCTGCGCTTCACGACCGATCTCGCCGCCGGGGTGAAAGGCGCGGACGCCGTGTTCATCGCGGTCGGAACGCCCTCGCGTCGCGGCGACGGGCATGCCGACCTCAGCTATGTCTATGCCGCCGCGAAGGAAATCGCCGGCGCAATAGACGGCTTCACCGTCATCGTCGACAAATCGACCGTGCCGGTAGGCACCGGCGATGAGGTAGAGCGCATCATCCGCGAGGCCAATCCATCGGCCGATTTCGCGGTGGTGTCGAACCCCGAATTCCTGCGTGAAGGCGCGGCCATCGACGATTTCAAGCGGCCCGACCGCGTCGTCATCGGTGGCGACGATCCCCGCGCGCTTGAGGTGATGCAGCAGATATACCGCCCACTTGCGCTGGGCCGCTCGCCAATCATCGAGATGAGCCGCCGCGGCGCGGAGCTTACCAAATATGCGGGCAATGCCTTTCTCGCGACCAAGATCACCTTCATCAACGAGATTGCCGACCTGTGCGAAAAGGTGGGCGCGGATGTTCAGGATGTGGCGCGCGGCATCGGCCTCGACAACCGCATTGGCGCGAAGTTCCTTCATGCCGGCCCCGGCTATGGCGGCTCCTGCTTCCCGAAAGATACGCTCGCGCTGCTCAAGACCAGTCAGGATTATGACGCGCCCCAGCGCATCGTCGAGGCGGTCGTTGCGGTGAACGACAACCGGAAGCGCGCCATGGGCCGCAAGGTGATCGCGGCGATGGGTGGCGATGTGCGTGGCAAGACGATCGCGGTGCTTGGCCTCACCTTCAAGCCCAACACCGACGACATGCGCGACAGCCCCGCCATCGCGGTTATTCAGACGCTTCAGGATGCGGGCGCGAAAATTCGCGCCTATGATCCGGAAGGCACGGAGCAGGCGCAGAAGGTGCTCGACAACGTCACCTATTGCAACGGCTCCTACGAGGCGATGGAAGGCGCGGATGGTCTGGCGATCGTCACCGAATGGGATGCGTTCCGCGCGCTCGATCTCGATCGAGTCAAAGCGCTGCTCAGCCAGCCGATCATCGTCGACCTGAGGAACATCTATCCACGCGACATGGTTGAGGGCGCGGGCTTCATTTATCACGCCGTAGGCCGCTGAACATGGCTTCAGGCGGGCCTGTTCTCGTCACTGGCACAGCAGGGTTCGTCGGTCATGCCACCGCGCACCGCCTGCTCGACCGGGGCGAGCAGGTCATCGGCGTGGACATCGTCAACGACTATTACGACCCTTCGCTGAAAGAGGCGCGGCTTGCGACCTTTGCGGGCAAGCCCGGCTTCAGCTTTCATCGCGCCGACATCGCCGATGCCGACGCGATGGCGAAGCTGGTGCGCGAAGGCGGCGTCAAGAGGGTGGTGCATCTCGCCGCACAAGCCGGTGTGCGCTATAGCCTCAGCA
>CAYOZY010000166.1:0-5727 GCA_964408525.1 uncultured Sphingobium sp.
CGCTGTTGCGCGGAGGCTGAGGAAAGAGCCGTAGCGCTGTTGCGCGGAGGCTGAGCAATGCGCCGTAGCGCTGCAACGCGGTTAGCCTTCGGCGATAATCCCGTGCCTTTTCTTGCCGAAGCTGATCTTGTCGCCCGCCTTGGGCGCATAAGCGACGTCGCTGACCACCTCGTCGTTCACGCGGATCGCGCCTTCCTCCAGCTTGCGCTTCACCTCCTTGTTGGAAGCGGCGAAACCGAGCGCGACAGTGGCGGCGATGATGTTCGGAGCTTCCGACAGCGCCACGGTCGGCAAATCCGCGCCCGCCCCGCCCGCAAAGGTCGCTTCGGCAGTGCCAGCGGAAGCGTCGGCGGCTTCGCGGCCATGGAGGATAGCCGTCGACTCGTTCGCCAGTATCTTCTTAGCTTCGTTGATTTCCGCGCCTTGCAGCGCCTCCAGCCGCGCGATTTCATCAAGCGGCAGATCGGTGAACAGCCGCAGGAACCGGCCTACATCGGCATCCTGTGTGTTGCGCCAGAATTGCCAGTAGTCATAGGCGGGCAGCGCATCCTCGTTGAGCCACACAGCGCCCTTGGCGGTTTTGCCCATCTTGCCGCCGTCCGCCGTGGTGATGAGCGGCGTCGTCAGGCCATAGACCTCCGTGCTGTCCACCCGGCGCGAAAGCTCTATGCCGTTGACGATATTGCCCCATTGATCCGATCCGCCCATTTGCAGGCGGCAGTCGGCGCGGCGCGACAGCTCCAGAAAATCATAGGCTTGCAGGATCATGTAGTTGAATTCGAGGAAGGTGAGAGGCTGTTCCCGCTCCAGCCGGAGCTTCACCGAATCGAAGGTGAGCATGCGGTTTATCGTGAAATGCCGCCCGATGTCGCGCAGGAACGGCACATATTCCAGTGCGTCGAGCCAGTCGGCATTGTTGACCATCACGGCATCCGTGGGGCCATCGCCAAAGGTCAGGAAGCGGGCGAATACACGCCGGATCGACGCGATGTTCGCGTTTATGTCGTCCCCGGTCAGCAGCTTGCGGCTCTCGTCCTTGCCGGAAGGATCGCCGACCTTGGTCGTGCCCCCGCCCATCAATACGATCGGCTTGTGCCCCGCCTGTTGCAGGCGGCGTAGCATCATGATCTGCACCAGACTGCCGACATGAAGGGATGGCGCGGTCGCATCGAAGCCGATATAGCCCGGCACAATTTCCTTGGCCGCGAGCGCATCTAGCCCTTCCGCATCGGTGAGCTGGTGGATATAGCCGCGTGTCGAGAGAAGGCGCAGCAGGTCGGAGCGATAATCGGTCATGGCGCGCGCGCTAGCATGGAGCAGGGGTTTGGACAATATAGCGAGCCTTGTTTGCCATCCGGATACGCCGAGCGGCGCGGTGAAGGAGATCATCGTTTCGGGTAGCAGGGGTCATTCGGGTTTTGTAACCCTGCGCTATCGCCTCGTCGGCGACGTGAAGCATGTCGTCGTCCCCGAACCGGCGGCGGCCGAGCGGACAAACGGCCTGTGGGCCACGACCTGCCTGGAGCTGTTCACGCGGGACATCGGCGATGAGGTCTATCGCGAATATAATTTCTCGCCATCGGGCCAGTGGGCGGCCTACAGCTTCAGCGGCTATCGCGAGGGGATGAACGACATCGACATCTGGGCGCCACGCATCTCCACGACCATGGAGGAGGGCGCGATGATCGTGGACGTCAACTTCGTCGCGCCGCATCTCACGCCGCAAATGGTCAGCGCCTGCGCCGTGGTAGAGGAAAAGGGCGGCGCCAAAAGCTATTGGGCGCTGGTGCATCCGGACGGCAACCCGGATTTCCATCATCCCGCTTGCTTCGCCTTCGAGCTTCCGGCAACCCCCGCGCCATGAAAAACGGCATCGACCGGCTGATCGCCGACCCGGACCTGAGAAAGCCGCTGGCGGGAAGGCGCGTGGCGCTGCTCGCGCACCCCGCTTCGGTGACGGCGGACCTGACGCACAGCCTCGATGCGCTGGCTGCTTGCCCGGATATAGCGCTTTCCGCCGCCTTCGGGCCGCAGCATGGCCTTCGCGGCGACAAGCAGGATAATATGATGGAAAGCCCGGATTTCACTGATCCGGCGCTCGGTATTCCCGTGTTCAGCCTGTATGGCGAGGTCCGTCGCCCGACAGCCGCGATGATGGCGAGCTTCGATGTGATGCTGATCGACCTTCAGGATGTCGGCTGCCGCATCTACACCTTCATCACCACCCTGCTCTATGTGCTGGAGGCGGCGGCGGAGCATGGCAAGGCGGTGTGGGTGCTGGACCGGCCCAATCCTGCTGGCCGCCCGGTGGAGGGATTGAGCCTGCGGCCCGGCTGGGAGAGCTTCGTCGGCGCCGGGCCGATGCCGATGCGGCATGGGCTGACGCTGGGCGAGCTGGGCCACTGGTTCATCGCGCATTATGGGCTGGATGTGGACTATCGCGTGATCGCGATGGAGGGATGGGAGCCGCATGCCGCGCCGGGTTTCGGCTGGCCGCCCGATCGCCTGTGGATCAACCCCAGCCCCAATGCGCCGAACCTCAATATGGCGCGCGCCTATGCGGGCACGGTGATGCTTGAAGGGGCTACCCTGAGCGAGGGCAGGGGGACGACCCGCCCGCTCGAAATCATGGGCGCGCCGGACATCGATGCGCGCGCGGTGATCGGCGAAATGCGCGCGCTCGCCCCGCAATGGCTTGAGGGGTGCGCCTTGCGCGACATCTGGTTCGAGCCGACCTTCCACAAGCATGTGGGGCAGCTTTGCAGCGGTATCCATATTCATGCCGAGGGCGGGATTTATGACCATCAAGCCTTTCGTCCATGGCGGATTCAGGCGCTGGCGTTCAAGGCGATCCGGCGGCTATACCCGGATTATGCGCTGTGGCGCGGCACGGATTTTAAATATGAATATACCAATGACGTGCTGGCGATAGATGTCATTAACGGCTCGCCGCTGTTGCGCCTATGGGTGGACGATGCGAGCGCAGTGGCCGGTGATCTGGATGCGCTTACCATGCCGGACGAGCGGGCATGGGAAGAGGAACGTCAGCCCTTCCTGCTTTATTGAGCTTCGCGCGCCAACGCCTGCATTTTATTTGCCGTGATTTCCGAATCGCCAGATGTTATATCTCGCTCGAAATCACTTAAGTTGCGCCATGAGCTGATCCAGCGACCGCTGGAGCTGCGCGACCTCGACCCGAAGCGCTCTCACCTGCGTTCGCGCGGACGCGGTGTCCACCGCCAGCGCCGCCTTCTTGGGTTTCATGATGATCTTGCGGGCCCATTGGCGGAACGCGACCATCAGGCTTCTCGGCTGAACGATGAGCGCGCGATTGCGGGGTAGCGGGGCCAATTCCGGGTCTTGGATGGTTGCAGCAGGCTTGTTTCGTGCCTTTGCCGCGCGCGTTTCTATCGGCGATGGAGCGAGGACATGCGGTTCCATCATGCGCGGCAGGGTGAAGGCGCGTTTCGATTCCGCTTCCTTTCGCGGCAGGGCGACCGGCGGTTTGGCTTGCGGCAGGCAGATGACCGCAGGCATGTTGCTGCGTTTGCGACTATTGCTCCCGCGTCCGCGGTTCCGGCTCTGCTTCATGAATTACCCCCCGTAGCGACATTCTCGGTAGTATTCTTATGAACAGCCCACAGCCCATATCTTGCGGCAATCATAACAGAGAAATACAGGATGTTGAATCAGTATTTTTACGGGGTACGGATCTTACAAAGATACCCGAAAGTGCGGGGTCAGCGCTTGCGGCTCAGCTCGCGCATGGCATCGTCCAGCCCGTCGAGCGTGAGAGGATACATGCGCTGGTCTAGTAACTGGCGGATCATCTTGTTGGACTGGCTATAGTCCCAATAGTCGCGCCTTTCCGGGTTGAGCCAGACCGTGGCGGGATAGGTCTGGGTGATGCGATGCATCCACACCGCGCCAGCCTCCTCGTTCATATGCTCGACGCTGCCGCCGGGGTGGCTGATCTCATAGGGCGACATGGCCGCGTCGCCGACGAATATCACCTTGTAATCATGACCATATTTATGGAGTATATCCCATGTGTTCGTGCGCTCGGACCAGCGGCGACGATTGTCCTTCCACACGCCTTCATAGAGGCAGTTGTGGAAATAGAAGAACTCCATGTTCTTGAATTCGGATGTCGCCGCGCTGAACAGTTCCTCGGTCAGCTTGATATGCGGGTCCATCGATCCGCCGACATCGAGGAACAGCAGCAGCTTGACCGCGTTTCGCCGTTCTGCGCGCATGTGGATGTCGAGGAAGCCGCGCTTCGCCGTACCGTCGATGGTAGCGTCGAGATCCAGCTCTTCGGCCGCACCCTCGCGTGCGAAGCGGCGCAGGCGACGCAGCGCGACCTTGATGTTGCGGGTGCCCAGTTCGCGGGTGGAGTCGAGATTCCTGAACTCGCGCTTGTCCCACACCTTGATCGCGCGCTTGTGGCGGGATTCGCCGCCGATGCGCACGCCTTCGGGGTTATAGCCGCCATTGCCGAAGGGCGAGGTGCCGCCGGTGCCGATCCACTTGTTGCCGCCCTGATGTCGCCCCTGCTGCTCCTCAAGGCGCTTTTTGAGCGTCTCCATGATCTCGTCCCAGTCGCCCAGAGACTTGATCTTCTCCATCTCTTCGGGGCTGAGGAATTTCTCGGCGACGGCGCGGAGCCAGTCCTCCGGTATCTCGCCGGTGATGTTGCCGGGAATGTCGGAGAATATGCCCTTGAAAACCTTCGAGAACACCTGATCGAAGCGGTCGATCAGCCCCTCGTCCTTCACATAGGTGGCGCGGGCGAGATAGTAGAAGCTCTCCGGCGTGCGGTCGATTACCTCCTGATCGAGCGCATCGAGGAGCACCAGATGCTCCTTGACGCTGGCCGGGATGCCCGCCGCGCGCAGCTCATCGAGGAAGTTGAGGAGCATTAGTCGTTTTTGGACGGCGCCGCGGGAGGCTGGGCGGGAAATGTCGGCAAATCAGGGTCGAACTTCGCCCATGCGGGCGCTTCGCTGGTCCATATGATCGCCTGAGGCGCCAGATCATGCGGACGATCGATAGCGCCCACACGGACCACCCGGAATTGTGGCCGGGCCGAGGAATAGCCCAGAAGCTGCGATCCGCACTTGGGGCAGAAGCCCCAGTGCAATTCGTTGCCGCTATCGGCCTTATGGAAATTCCACTGGATATCGCCCGTCGTGCTGACGGCATCGGCCAGAAAGAAGGCGTTGGTCGTCGCGTTGCCGGCGGCGAGCTGCTGGCAATGGCGGCACCAGCACTGCCGGACGCCTTTTGCATTGTCAGAAATCTCGATCTGAACAGCATTGCATGCGCATCGTCCGATATACCCCATGTCCTTCTCCTCTCATCCCCTCCGCGACATAAAAGCCAGCCGCTCGAACAACATGACATCCTGCTCGTTCTTGAGCAATGCGCCGTGCAGCGGCGGTATGGCCTTGCGCGCGTCCTGCGATTGCAGCACATCGAGCGGCATATCCTCCGCCAGCAGAAGCTTGAGCCAGTCGAGCAACTCGCTGGTCGAGGGTTTCTTCTTCAGGCCGGGCACCTCGCGCACCTCGTAGAAGATGTCGAGCGCGCGGGAGACGAGGATTTTCTGGATCTTCGGGAAATGCACATCGATGATGGCCTGCATCGTCTCGCGGTCGGGGAACTTGATATAGTGGAAGAAGCAGCGGCGCAGGAAGGCGTCGGGCAGTTCCTTCTCGTTGTTCG
>CAYOZY010000167.1:0-5726 GCA_964408525.1 uncultured Sphingobium sp.
GCCGAGTTGCCGCTGTTGAAGGCGTTTTCGCCGACATCATCATGCCAGATGGCGCCATAGCCCGAAAATACGAGGCTGTCGCCCTGACCGAAGTTCAGATCGACGAGGCGATCGGTATCCTTGCCGCCGTCGCCTTCATACTGGGTGCCAAAGAAGCGGAACTGGTCCGCGCCCGCGCCACCGGAGAGAATGTCATCGCCCGCGCCGCCGAGGATGATGTCATCGCCCTTGCCGCCGCGAACGACATCGTCGCCGCTCTTGGCGTCAAGAAGCCAGCTTGAAGTGGAACCCGCGACGTTGAGGTCGTTCGCACCACCATCGCCGCTAAGACTGTTTGTAGGAGTCGCCATGTTTTTTTCCTTGTTCAACAGGTTATGGATCGCAGACAGCGATCCAGCCCTACTGATAGCGGACCCCGATTTTCTTTGTAAATCGTGAATTTACCTCATTGACCGAAATAATGAACTGTCCTGTTTTGCAACAGGCAGTAAAACTTATTAGTCCTTGATATAGTTTTACATTGTCGTTTCGTACTACCGAAGCAATGCGCGATAGTTGAAAAGAAGATCGCGGATGGCGAAAATGAACAGCGCCGTAGCGGGCAGCAAAAACCAATAGGGCATCTGCATCATCGATACGCCGGTTATCGCGCCCATCAGCACCAGAGCGCTCCCAAGAGTGATGAGGAGATGCCCCGACGGAAGGCCAATTCGCTTTCTGGCCAACCACGCCGCAAAGATTGCCGCGATCACTTCTCCCGCTATACCGCTTACGATCATCCAGAAGATATTGCCGGTTTGATGCGCGACGAGCAGCGCAACAGGAATGGAAAGCGCGCGAACGATGTTGGAATAGAGCGGATTGCGCGTTTCGGCACAGGCCATTCCGGCGATCGCGGGGCCGGCGCGCGCTACCCGGATCGCCTGCATCACCGCTAGCGGCAGCAAATAAACCCCCGCAGGCTCATATTTATGCCCGAACAGCAACGTCAGCACCGGCGTTCCGAGCAACGCCGTTCCCGCGACGAACAAAACCATAAGCAGCATCAGCGCGCTTATGGTTGCGTCATATATCTTCCGGAGAGCGACAGGATCGTCCTGAACCTGCGCCATGCGCGGCAGCAGCAACGACTGCATCGAGTTGCTCACCAGCATCGTCGGCATCAGGGTCAGCATGAAGGCCGCGCTGAATCCGCCGAGGACATAATGGCCAAACTGGTTGGTGACGATCATGCGATCGCCGTTCAGCACGAGAAACAGCAGCATGCCGTTGAGCATCAGCGGCCAGCCGAACGCCATGGCGCGCGTGATGACGGCCCGGTCAAAGCCCAGCCCATAGCGACGCTCCGTGCCGATATGGCTCATGGCGACGGCCATGATCTGCGCGATGAAGATCGACCCCAATATGACGCGGAAATCGCCGAGCCACAGGAATAGCGGCCAGATCGCAAGGGTCGAGACAAGCTGCGGAACCAGTTGTCGGACAACCGCCGGACCGAAACGGTGCTGGCGCTGAAACCGGAAGGAATCGAGGTGACCCAGCCCGCGCATCAGCGGGATGAGCGCTATGAGCAGATAGGCCCAGACCAGCGCCGGCGTGCCCATGCCCAGCGCATAGGGCCATGCTACGGCCGCGATGATGATGGCGGAAATTCCACCCAACGCGACGCTCACCATGTGGAGAGTGTCCTGAAACCCCTTTTCCTCCGCGTCCTTCGCCTGCACGATCATGCGACTGACGCCCGCATTCTGGGTCGCATCGACCAGCGTCAACAGGATGGTGAAGGTAGCAGCGATGCCGAATTGCTCGACGCTGAGCAGCCGCGCCAGCAGCATGTTGCGCACGACGACCAGTACGTTCTGGGCAATGTCCGAGCTGAAAACCAGCAGGCCGCTTTTGAACAGTCGCATGGCCGGGCCTTATAAGCGCGCGGAAGCGCGTCGCTTGCGGAAGCCGCGCGCCATGATCACCGGACTTTCCGCGCCGGTGTCGGCCTCGCTGTCGACCTTACAAGCCGCGGCTTGGCGGATGGCTTGAGTCGGGGAGCGATGGCAGGAGCAATGGGCGCTGCGTCCTTGGGCGACGAGAGCGCATCAGACTGCGCGAGCGGCAACACGATCGGCCATACGCAGGCTCCCATCAGGAAGCAGAACCACACATAGCTAGCATTCCACAGATGAACGCTGATGATCGAGGTGGAGAGAGCGATGAGCGAGAACATAATGCCCTGCCGCGTCATGCGCAGTGCTTCGGTCGGCAACTGCCTCGCCCCCATGCGCCTGAGGATGATAACCATGGCCGATGCAAGCAAAAGAAATGCCGGGATGCCGAAGCGAACCGCCTGCACCAGCCAGAAATTGTCCATGCTGCCGCTCATATAGGATGGGCGCTCCCATTCGCCGAAGCCGATGCCGAATAGCGGATGCCGCAGCGCCTCGGCGGAGCCGAACTGCCAGATCAGGATGCGGTTATAGGACGAGGTCTGGTTGAAGGTCGCATAGGTGACGAACACATGGAACGGGGTCCGGTTCGAAAGCGCGTCGACGGTGAAATAAAGGCCTGCCAGCAGCATGCCGAGCATTTTCCAGCGCTGAACATTATCGCGAAAGATCCGGCCCCATGCCATCAGGCCGAATTGCACGTTGAGCGAGAGAAGCGCGCCGGTCGACAGCGACGCCATCGAGGAAATGATCGTGATGGGAGCCGCGATGAAGCGGAAGAACGGCTTGCTGCTGCTGCGAAGCGAATAAAGGACAATCGACACCATGCTGGCGCAGAATACGCCCATCAGGATCGGATGCTCGAACGCGCCCTGAGCGCGGCTGAGGCCGAAGCGCTTGTCCGCCGTGACTTCGGCGGGAGTTGTACCCAGCATTGAGAAAGCGTGGAGGATCATCTTTTCGCCAGTCACCGATTCGACGATGACGAAGGGCATCATCAGGCCGAGCAGCACCGCCACCGACATGACCATGAAGCGCATCGAGCGATGGCTGCGGATCATCAAGCGCCCAAGCAGATAGGCGCCCAGCGTCTGTACCCAGAGCAAGCCCGCCGGCTGGACGGCATTGTCCCAGCCATGATTATAGATTATCGCCAGAGAAGCCCATGCGCAGAACAGCATGACCAATACGTCAGGCAGAATGATCGGCGTTTTCTTGCGCCCCAGCCACGAGAAAAACCACGGGGCAAAACCGACGAGCAGAATTGCAGTATAGGGCGTCATGCGCAAGGTGCCGAGATCGCCCGAAAGCGGAATCATCAGCGACATGAGGAACATCAGCACCAGCACCTTGGCGCCTCCGCTCATAGGCGGTTCTTCAGAGACAAGGGGCGCGTCGCCCGCCGAGGCGGAACCCGATAAAGGCTCCGGCGCATTTTCGGGATAGCGCGGAACAAGCTTGCCGCCGCGCAACACAAGTGGTGAAGGCCTATAGCTCATGCCCGGTCCCTCAGCCTCTATCCCCGATCCGATGGCGGAAAGTCTCCATGTATGTCGCTTTTCCTGTCCACAGCATCTGATTGCGTCTCCAACTAGGCTGGAAACGCCTTAGCAGCAACAGATTACCGGATTCTCCACAAAAGCGGGCGCCTTGCCAGACGGCACCCTTTATATACCGGCTTTTCTGAGAGCGGCGGCGAAGGCCTCGTCCATCTTCGTCCTGCGGAGCGAGGTTGCTACCGCCACAGCCCGATCCCACAGGCGTCGCGCCGCATGAACCAGCCGCGTGAACAGGGCTTGCCGCACGGCCGGACGCGTGATGCTGCTCGAAGATTGCAGTTCCATCACCGGATAAGGAAAGATCGCATAGGGTGGCAAACCATTCTCCCAGAAGCGATCGAGCTGGTCGTCTATCGGGCGACCGATGCTTTCCACGAAAGGCAACAGGCGGCGCGCACCCGCCTTGGAAAGTACGTAGCATTGCGTCCCGAATGGCTCCCAAAAAAAGCGCACCAGCCAGCGATTACGCCAGAACTGGATATGCCGCGCGGGCGCGACACGGCGGCTGAACAGCCGCACATAGCCGACATTGGCGCTCTCCATGGCGGCTGTCAGCTCGGCGAATGGGAAATCGAAATCGATCTGGACATCGTCCTCGCACATCATCAGAAAATCATGCGGGCTGTTTTCAACGAACTGCCGGACGGCGCCGACATGACTTTCGAAGCAGCCCAGCTCCGATGCATAAAGATCGCGCCCTTTCAGCGCGCGGGCGCGGGCACCGTCGTAAGGCACGATGGCGCCATCTCCGGTGGAGGCATCTTCAAACCGCCATGGGAACGGGCTGCTGGCGAGTATCTCGACCATGCGCGCGCGCCGCTGAGCGGCATTCGCCATGCTGACGACGACGATTTCGACCGGCGCGATTTCGGTTGGAGCGACATCCATAGGCGCCTTCATTGTTACCGCCCGAAATTAAGTCAAGCGCCACGCGAGACTCGATATTTTACAAGTTGACAGATTCATGACTTGACACCTGCCCCGACTCACTCCGCCCAATTTGATGGTTTTCATGTATTTTGCCATGGAAAAACATCAATCTGTCTCAAATTGGGGCGCCTTTTCTTGCCTTCTCGCGCAATTCAGGGTGTCCGACACGTTAACCAATGTTTTAAATTCCACTCGAACGGGTCGCCCTTAGATTCGAGCTCATACACAGAGCGTGGACAAGCGTGGGTCGCTTCTCCGCAGGAATCTTGGAGAATACGAAAGTGTCAACTATCCTCGTTTCAACCCAGACCGAATTGCAGGCGGCAATTTCCTCCGCAAACGGCGGCGATGTCATCCAGCTCGCCGCGGGCACCTATTCCGCCTTGTCCATCGTCAACCAGAACTATGCGAGCAACGTCACCATCACGTCCGCGGACAGCGCAAACCCCGCCGTCATTCTGGGCATGAATATCAAGAACAGCTCGAACGTCACGGTAAGTAACGTCGAGATGTCCGAACTTGTTCCCGGCAAGCTTTACGGTTTTCAGGTTTATGCTTCGCAGAACGTCACGCTCGATCATGTCGATATGCACGGGCCGAGCGCATGGGGGGAGTTCTCCGACATCGCGCTGATGATGGTCCGTTTCAGCTCGAACGTCACCATCTCCAACAGCGAAATATCGAACGCGCGCTATGGCGTAAGCGTGCTCGACAGCGATCATGTCACGGTCAGCGACAACTTCTTCCACGATCTGCGCACCGACGGCTTCCGTGGCGGCGGCACCAATTACCTGACCGTCGACGGCAACATGTTCACCAATTTCCGCCCCGCCAGCGGCGACCATCCGGACGCGATCCAGCTCTGGACGAACAACACCACTACCGTCACTCATGACGTCACCATTTCGAACAACCTGATCGACCGCGGTTCGACCGGCGGCATCATGCAGGGCATCTTCATACGCGATACCGGCGGCACCCTGCCCTTCGCAAACCTCAACATCACCGGCAACTATGTCAGCGGCGGCATGTATAACGGCATTTCCGTTCAGGGCGCGAGCAGCGGCTCGATCGCCAACAATGTCGTGCAGGCATGGACCGACATGCAGTCCTGGATCCGCTATGACGGTGTCGGCAGCGCCTTCACCATCACCGGCAATCAGGCGACATCCTATGTCAGCAACTACAAACAGATGCAGCCCGCGGGCAACAGCTTTCTGCCCGCCGCGACGGACGGCGGCGTGGCTACGTTGTCGGCATGGTATGCCAATCATTCGGGCTTCGGTTCGACCTGGGC
>CAYOZY010000168.1:0-5708 GCA_964408525.1 uncultured Sphingobium sp.
CCGCCAATCTCCCAGGCGTCATGCTATGGCGATGCTGATTTCGCTCAGCCACCGAAATGAGAGAGAGATTACGGTTTTGCCCCCGAACCCCCATGTGGGTGTTCGGGGTTAACCGCAAAACTCAGCCCTTGCCTAGCCGCAGCCTCGGTTGCGGCCCACCTGCAAATGACGGACCCCTTGCCGGAGCAAGTCAGTCGGCGCGTGGCCCGGTGCATCGCACGGGCGCGGGACGGCGACGGAGCCGGAGGCAAGAGTGCCGGCGGCCCAAAGCGAAAAGCACCGCACCCGCAGGAGCGCGGCTGCAGGTCGCGCGGGACCGAGTGCGTCCAACTTGACCGGGCCGCTCAACCTTGTCGAAGCAGGGCCATGGAATTCGACGACCAGATGCGGCGCTTTTTCGGAACCGATGATCTCGGTGCGGTTTCGCCCGAAGGGCTTGCCAGCGGGATCGAGCGCATGCGGGTCGAGTTTGGGCTTGAGACCGACAAGGGACGCAGGTTCGCCATGTGGTCGCTGCTCTACATGCTGGGTTCGGCGCCGAATCTCGATGTGGCGTTCAAGGACCCGCAAGACGGCGACGCGGCGCGCACGTTTATGGACCTGCTCGATCAGGCAAATGCCGGCGAGGCAGATGATCGCACGCCGTAAAGATTAGGATTGAGGCCGCTTTACCCTGCAGTTGATTGGTTCTCGCGTTTTGCAGGGTAACGGAACACTGGATTCGGCGCGGCGCGGTACGAGCAGGTTCGCCACCTTTCCGCAGATTCTTATGTTACAAAACCTATATCTATGAACGATCTAGTGATGGTTTTGAAGCAGTCGGAGGACCGTTTCCGTTAGGAATAAGGGGTGATATTTCTAACAAGAGTGCGCGGTCCTGAAGGACCGGAAAACGTCCGGCAGCTTCAGCGCGGACGGGCAGGTTAAATCGCGAAAACTCGGATGAAACGGCTATTAGATCTCGTTTTCTCGGTAAATCGGCCCCTTAAAGCACAATTTCTCGGAGCGGGCTTCCGAGTCGCGCCAATATCACAACTTCCCACCGAGCAGCCCGGCGCGCTCACGGACAAGCGCGATGACAGGGACGAATCCATCTGCCGCCCAAGTAGGGCCAGTAAATTCGTTGTCCAGGCCGGCAATGACAGCCTCACACAATTGCCTGATCCGGGTCCGCACGAACGGGGCGCCAAGCCCGCAATCGACAGCGAACTTGTCCCAATGACGCGGCTCGAGTTCGTTGAGGAGGTGCTTCCCGCCAATCTTCATCGCGAGCTTCGGCGAGAGTTCCGGGTAAAGCGTGGTCGAAAGCAGATCGTAGAGCGGTGCAAGCTCGATCGCGCCGTCCTTGTGCAGGAGGCTAAAATTCTTGGCGTGGGCATCAGCATTGCCGATGATCAGGTTGAAGATTGCCGCATCGAGCAGCCGCAGGATGTCGCGTGGCGGACGGGTTGCTGCCCGGCGCAGCAGCGCGAAGCAATCAGGAAAATTCGGCCCGCCTTCGCTCGCATATTTGCGGTGTGACGGCACGCCAAGCGCCTGCGCGAAGTCTTCCTGATGCAGGCGGACCAGTTCGCCTGACGGACCGATGGTCCGATCATAGCGACTGATCAGCAGAAATGAACGATCGCCAACCGTACGCATTTCGACCGGTGCAACGTCAAGGCCGATGGCGCGGGCGAGCGACATGCAGAAGTATTCGTTCTCGGTCGTCCAGGGGAAACGCGTGATCGGTGGTTTGAGGATATGACTGGTCGGCTGCCCGGGTGCTGGCAGGGCAACCTGCCTGTCGATCAGAAGCACCGGAAGTTTCGATTGTGCCCCGGCCAATGACAGCCGCAACCCATCCTCGCCCGCCAGCATTGGACGCATCGGCAAATGATCGAGCAACTGGATCAGACGATCATCATCGAGAGGTTTGGGCGCTGCGGCGCTATGGGGAGTGGGGGCTTCGCCTTCAGGAAGGAGCGTCAAAGCGCCTGCCACTTCACCGCCGAGATGCTCGAGCAGCCGGAATTCATTGTCGGCGGAGACACCAAGTGCGCGGGCGATGGCAGTACGCTGGCTTTCCTCGGGCAGAATGCCGCCAAAGAAAGGCTGGCATTCCCGACGATGGAATGGCTCGACCTGCTTGGGTAGCGAGAATGAAAGCGCAGGAGCGCGAAGCTCTGTCAGCCAGCCTGGATCATAGGCAAACTGGGTTTCGCCGAAGGGGTCGAGATAGAGGGCGCCGACCACACGGCCGTCCCACCAGACGGTGAGCCTGCTGCTCATGACCGGCTCGCAGGCGGGGCGATCTGGACTTCGCAGCCGAGCGTCGTGATGACCTGAAGCACCTTGCCGAGTTGCAGCGTCGGCTTGCCAGCTTCGAGATCGACAATAAACCGCACGCCAACGCCGCTCACTGCCGCAAGCTCTGCCTGCTTCAGGTTCTGTGCCTTGCGTTCGCGGCGCACAAGGAGGCCAAGTGAATTGCTGTCCATATTACCGAACGGGAAGTTATGCTCGATTGTGGCCGATTTCAAGGCATCTATTCCCGCTCGGGAATAACATCGTGGTGCCTGGCGTCAGCTCATGCACAAATTCCCGAACGGGAATGTCAAAGCGGTGCGATATGAGGCGGTGCGCCGCAAGTTATCCCATAATCTGACCGTGCCCCGGATTTATGGGATAAGTGGGTCGTTGTAGCTCCGGGTGACATCTCTAAATTGCAGAGATCGCTCGGGATGATAATGTGAATTATGTTAAATCAAATCAAATGGTTACGGGTTTTGTCAGTGGCTGGCAGGGTGCGATCGCACGAAGCACATGACCCCAGAATCACGCATAGCCGCCATCTTTCAGCCGATCGAGATAGGCGTGAACCTTGTTGCTCCGTCCCTGATGCACGAGTTCTTCAGGCGTGGCATCACCGAAGGATGGCAGCGATTGCGACCGGTACCAAGCAAAGGCCGTTGGCGCGCTGCCCGCCCAAGGAATGATCCGGTCGATGATCCGGCACATTTCGTGCAACCGCGTCTGCGTTGCCACGCTTCCGATGCGCGCAGCTTTGGTAAGCGCATTAGGCGAGAGCCCGGCGGCAATGGCCAGCTCGGATTTTGCGGTCCTGAGCGCCGCAGCCAGACGCCTCGCGGAAACACCGTGCTGGTCGGATACCTCCCTCAAGAATGCCGAATTGCTCATGGATCTGTCCGACCGCATTTTAGCCTGTATTGCATTTTGCAATACACCGTGTATGGTGCCTTGTGGAGATAGAATATGGCCAAGTCCCTTGAACGCAAGGATCACCCGGTATCGATGCGTCTGCCCGATGCCGACATTGCCCTGATCGATCGTGCGGCAAGCGCGCGCGGGCGCTCGCGAACCGATTTCGTACGAGAAGCAGCTGTGCGTGCTGCCGAGGATGTCCTGATGGACCAGAGGCTCGTGCGGATGAGCGGCGAAGGGTTTGCCGAATTCATCGCGCTGCTGGAACAACCCGCCGAGGCGGTTCCATCGCTCGTCGATGTGCTCAGGCGACCGGCGCCTTGGGACATGCCCTCGGACGATCGGCACTGATAATTGGGCCTGTCGCCGCCGGAACTGTTGAACGCAGCTCATGAAGTCGATGACTTCGACTGCGGCAAGCCATCGCTCAATCACTGGCTCAAGGCGCGCGCCCTCGCAAACCAGGAGCGCGGGTTTACCGCGGTGTTGGTCGTGCATGAGGCGATGCGGGTGGTCGGCTACTACGGGCTGGCTCCGACATCGGTGATCCCCGGCATTCTGCCGCGTTCCATCCGGACGGGGCAGCCGCCCGATCCAGTGCCTTGCCTGCTGCTCGGTCAACTCGCGACCGACCTGGCGTGGGCGGGACAGGGCATCGGCTCGGGATTGCTGCGCCACGCACTGGGACGGTGTCTGGAAGCTGCCCGCCTTGTTGGCGGTCGTGCAGTGATCGTCAATGCCATCGACGACGAGGCAGCGGCCTTCTGGCTAGGCAAGGGCTTCCTGCCTTCGCGCGACGATCCACTCGTGCTGTTCCAGTCGATCGGCGCCATTGCTGCTTCCCTGGCAGCAGCAGAACGTTGAGCCTGGGAGTCACGGCAAGACCGAGGCCACAGACGTGATTTTCGGCCATGGGCCCCAGCGCGGCCCTAGCCGAAGGCGACGCCGAGCTTCTTGCGTTTTGCCGGGGCCGCAGCGGCCTTGGACTGAGCCTTGGGCGCTGCATTTGCGTCAGCCTTCGGGCTCTGGCCGGGCTTGCGGCCAAGGCCGATCCTGACCGCGAGTTCCTTGCGCTTGGCGGCATAGTCGGGCGCGACCATCGGATAGTCGGCGGGCAGGCTCCAGCGTGTCCGGTACTCGGCGGGCGTCAGGTTGTGCTCGGTGCCGAGATGGCGCTTGAGCATCTTCATTTTCTCGCCGCACTCGAGGCAGGTGACGGCGTCGTGCTTGACCGACGACCGCACCGAGACGGCGGGCTTCAGCTCTTCCGCGGCCGGTTCCGGCGCCTGTCCAAGCGCGGCAAGCGAAGCGTAGACCGCCTGAATCAGGCCCGGCAGGTCTGTGGCTGCCACCGAATTGTTGCTGACATGGGCAGAGACGATGTCGGCAACATGATCCAGCAATGCTTCGTTTTCCATGCGGGCAAGACCTTTCCAATCCACGGATCAGGGGTTCCTATGCGATAGTTCGCCACCACGCCATAGGAGCATCGCCGGGGTGCGCCAGGCCTGACCAGATGCTCGAAGTGCGAAGGTTCAGGCCGCGAATAGTTCGCCCTGGAAATTGGCAGGACCCGGGCCGTGTCGCCGCAGCGGCGCGGGTTTGCGCAGCAGCGCAAGGACGCCCGGCTTGATCACATAGACCGCGTGGCGCCCGCCGCCGCGGTTCTTGTGGTTGGTGGCGTAGCCCGCATAGTGCCGGGTCATCAGCCCGGCGCGCACGAGATCGGAGATTGCGCGGCTGACATTGGCTCGGCCGACGGCCTGGACCTGCTCCTCGACCGCCGCGGCGATGCGCACCGCATCACGAGCAGCGTCACCGGTCAGTTCGTCCTTCAGCGCAGCGGCCACGCGCGCGCGCAGCGCCGCCCGCCGTGCGGGCTGTTCGCTCATCGGCAAGAGCTGGGAGCAGAGCCATTCGCGCAGAAGCACCGGCACACCGCCTAGCGCCACGAAAGGTCCGGCTTGCCCTCGCCCGTCGGCAATCTCAGCGACCAGCTGGAGGACAAGAAACGCGTAGCGGGGGCGGTTCGAGGCTTCGACCAGGACCGCGTAGATCCCACCGACGCCAGTGATTTCTTGGGCTCGTTCCATCGATCAGTATTGAGCACAAAAGGTGAATCCTGTGAATCCCCTTTGTGCCCCGCGCTGACGTTTGTCGCCCGTGACACTTCGCCCGGAGGCGCCATCTGGCTTGCGCTGCCACGTGCGCTGCCTTCTATCCGCCACCGCATTGGAGATCGTGCAGGCATGATCGATGAACCCGCCCTCCGCAGGCCCCATGCGGGCGATGCAACATGACACTCTGCCCGAGGGCAAAGTGTCACACATGCCATGCCCGGAGGGGCACATGCGCAGACCCGGCAGGCAAAAAAATGGGGCCAGCGAGAGCCGGCCCCTTGGAAAGTTTTGGGAGAGGATGCCTGAAAGGCACCCCCCATATGGGTCGGCACCCTCCATGCTGCAAGTGCGAAATAGACGCCGCGCGTTGCCTTTTTCGCAACC
>CAYOZY010000169.1:0-1356 GCA_964408525.1 uncultured Sphingobium sp.
GCTGGACATCGAACGTGCCGTGCAAACGGCGGTCGCTGAAAACTCCCTAAACCCTCAAAACATCGAAGCTGCGATCCGCAAGGCGTTGCTCCCGATGCTGTTCAATCTCATCGGGTTGGACGATGCCAAGCAGGTGATCGAGCAAATTGTCACCGTGACCAGGGTTGGCCTTTCCCGGGGCAATCCGTGACCATCGCGACCTTGCGGTATGGGGACCGGGAAACAGACTACCACGTTGCGTCGGCCGAGCGGCTGACCACGAAAATCCTGATTCATGTTCACCCCGATGGCAGTGTCGAGGTTGAGGCACCCCCCAACCGGGAACCAACCATCATTCAGGCAGCCGTGCAAAAGCGCGCGCGCTGGATTTTTGAGAATTTGGACTCAGCAAAAGACGCGCGCGCTTATGCACTTCCCCGCGAATATGTCGGCGGTGAGACGCATTTCTACCTTGGCCGCCGCTATCGGTTGCTGGTGCGGGAAGATAGAGCCGTGCCTTCGTCCGTAAAACTGGTGCGCGGGACAATCGAAATTGTCGCCCCCGTTGCCGATCGAGCTGCCATCCGGCGACGGCTACGCCAATGGTATCGTGTTCGTGCGCAGGATTATTTTCGACGGCGGCTGGACGAGATCGTAGCGGGTATCGACTGGCTCTCAGTTCCTCCACCGATGAAATTGGTTCCGATGGAGCATCAATGGGGCAGTTGTTCGCCCGCCGGGTCAATCAATCTCAATCCAGCCCTCATCCGCGCGCCCCGTCATTGCATCGACTATGTTTTGCTCCACGAAATTTGCCATCTGAAGGAGCATAACCACAGCAAGAAATTCTATGCCTTGCTCCACAAACATGACCCTCATTGGGTTGACACCAAGGCAGAGCTGGATCGGCTAGCTGAGCTATTACTGGTCGAATAGGCGAAACTCACAAAAGTCAGGAAATTTGGCGCTGCCCTTCGCGCAACCCGCTCTATTCGCTGCGCAAACCAAGCCTGTAGTCTTGGCCCTTCGGGTGACGATCAGGAGCGTGGGAAAATGAGCGGGATTTTTCAACGTCGCACTCTGTCCCGCGCTGCGCGCTCCTGAGGGTGCGGCGTTTTTGTGCTGACCCGCAGGCACTCTTGCCTCTCTCCTGGCCGGACGCCCGCTGGCCCACAGGCCCGCGCGCAGGGCGTCCGGCTGGCGTCGCGCCGTGCAAGGGTGCCGTTTCCTGTTCGGCCGCTGCGCGGCGGGATATTTCCAATGATCTTCGACTGATTGTGGACGGCGCGGACGCGCCGGCGTGTTTGTGGCCGTCCCCGAAGAGGGGGATGGGCGGCGCTTCCGGCTAGGCCCGCCGCGCTCAGGCGCAACCCGGCA
>CAYOZY010000169.1:1456-5608 GCA_964408525.1 uncultured Sphingobium sp.
TGGTTGACCTTCCGGCAGGCGCTGGCGGCTGGCGGATGCGTCCGCAAGGGTGAGCGCGGACATACGATCTTTTACACCGACCGCTTCACCCCCGACGATGGGCGCGAAGGTGGCGAGACGCCGGAGGGCGAACCCCGCTCGATTCCCTTCCTCAAACGCTTTGTCGTGTTCAATGCGGCGCAGTGCGACGGCTTGCCGGAGCGGCTGACAGCCGACCCGACGCCGTTACCGGCCCGTGAACAGCACGAAGGCGCGGAGGCGTTGATTGCCGCGACGGGTGCGGATTTCCGTATCGGCGGGGCGCGGGCCTTCTATGACATTGGCGGCGATTATGTGCAGGTGCCGCCGCAACCGGCGTTCACCCATCAAATCGACTTCTACCGGACGGCCCTGCACGAGCTGGGCCACTGGACGGGCAGCAAGGAGCGGCTGGCGCGCGACCAATCGGGGCGGTTCGGTTCGGCGCTTTACGCCCGCGAGGAACTTTGCGCCGAACTGACATCGGCATTTCTGTGCGCGGCGCTTGGGATCGTCCCCACCGTGCGCCATGCCGATTACCTTGGTTCGTGGCTGGCCGTGTTGCGAGCCGACAATCGCGCCATTTTCAAGGCGGCGAGCCAAGCCAGCAAAGCGGCGGATTTTCTCTTGGCCTTCGTTCGGGAGAGCGAAGCCAGTCTGGCGCGCGCGGCATGAACGCGCCCCTGCCTCTTGAGTCCGAACAGACGCCCATCGGCGAGCAGACGCTGGTTCACGGCGTTGCGCCGATCACACCCCGCGACCGGCTCGCCATGCGCGCCAATGCGCCGCTGGAGCCGAAGAGGCCGCAGCGCCCCGCCGATCATGGCCTGTTCGACACCAACGCCCGCAATCAGATCGAGATGTTTTGAAAGGACTTCCACCATGTTGCTACTCACCCAAGACCAGCGCGCGCGGTTGATCGCAAACGGCCAGAGCCGTGGCGATCATGCGCCGGTCGTCAAATTCTTCAATCCGGTCGGGTCTGGCACTTGGCTGCTTTCCGAACTGGACGAGGACGGCGACACCCTGTTCGGCCTGTGCGACCTTGGTTTCGGTTGCCCCGAAATGGGTTCGGCCAGCCTATCCGAGATTGCAGCAGTCAAATTGCCGTTCGGCCTCGCCATCGAGCGCGACCTTCATTTTGAAGGGCGTTTCTCGCTGACCATTTATGCCGATGCCGCCCGCATCGCGGGCAGCATCACCGAGGACGAGACGAGGCTTGAGGCCGCAGCCGTCGCCCGAGCCCAAAAAGATTCAGCCCTTCCGCCACCTTGACCCCCTCAAGGTGCGGCAGACCCCGCGCGGGATCGTCCCTGCGCGGACAACCGGCCCCATCCTCACCGCCCCCCAAGATGCCCCGAGGATGGGGCCACCCAACGAAGCGAAGGAGTAATCTATCATGCACATCGACCAAATCCCGCTCGACCGGCTTTCGGTTTCCAAGGCCAACATGCGGGCGGGCAAGAAGCCGCCCGACATTTCGGACATCCTGCCGTCGATCATCAAGCGGGGCGTCATTTCGCCGCTGTTCGTGCGGCCCAATTGCAGCGCCGGTCATTTCGAGATCGTCGCGGGCAAGCGCCGCTATTTCGCCAGCCTTGAGGCGGCGCGGCAGGGCCAGGACGGCGTGACGCTGCCCTGCATCACGCTGGGCGAAGGCGACGACGCCGAGGCGCTCGAAATCTCGATGATCGAGAATATGCTGCGGCAGAATCCCGATCAGGTCACGCAATGGGAAAGCTACACGCGGCTGGTCATGGAAGGCCGCAGCGTCGAGGACATTGCCGCGACCTTCGCGCTCACCGAATTGCAGGTGAAGCGCATCCTTGCGCTCGGCAACCTGTTGCCGCGCATCCGCGAGGCGTTCCGCGCCGAGGAAATCGACGCAGCCACGGTCAGGCATCTGACCCTTGCCAGCAAGGCCCAGCAAAAAGCGTGGCTGGCGCTGTTCGAGGATGCGGACGGCTATGCCCCTCGCGGGCAGCAGTTGAAGGGATGGCTGTTCGGCGGCTCGTCGATTGCGACCAGCGCGGCGCTGTTCGATCTTGCCGCCTTCGACGGCCAGATCGTCAAAGACCTGTTCGGCGATGAAGGCTATTTTGCCGATGCCGACCAGTTCTGGGCCGCGCAAGGCATCGAGATCGAGCGGCGCAAGGCCACCTATCTCGAAGATGGATGGAGCGCGGTCGAGATCGTCCCCGCCGGTGTCTATTTCCAGTCGTATGAATATGAAAAGACCCCGAAGCGCAAAGGCGGGCGCGTCTATATCGACGTCAACGGCAAGGGCGAGGTCGCCTTTCACGAGGGCTATCTGACCCGCAAGGAAGCGCGGCGGCAGGTGGAGGGCGGCAGCGAGACGGCGAAGCCGTCCGCAACCGTCCGCCCCGAAATCACCGGAGCCATGACCAGCTATATCGACCTTCACCGCCATGCGGCGGTGCGGTCGGCGCTTGCCGCGAATAGCGGCGTGGCGCTGCGCGTCATGGTCGCCCACGCGATTTGCGGTTCGCCCCTGTGGGGCGTGAGGGTGCAGGATCAGCGCAGCCGCAACGAAGCCGTCACCGAGAGCATCGAAACCAGCGTTGCCGAAGCCCGCTTCGATGAGCGGCGGCGCGCTGTGCTGGCCGTGCTGGGCTTTGACCCCGACGAAGCCAGCATCACCTTGGGCCACGAGCCGAGGAACGGTGTGAGCGGGTTGTTCCAGCGGTTGCTGGAACTGCCCGACGCGGTGGTCATGGAGGTGTTGGGCGTGGTCATGGCCGAGACGCTGGCAAGCGGAACCGGCCTGATCGAAACCATCGGCCTTCACCTTGGCGTCAAGATGGCCGATTATTGGGTGGCGGACGATGCCTTTTATGGCCTGATCCGTGACCGCGAGGTTTTGACCGAAATGTTGCGCGAGGTTGGCGGCGATTCCGTGGCGCAGGCCCATGCCGCCGAGAAGGGCAAAACCATCAAGGGCGTCATTGACGACTATCTGACCGGCGGCAATGATCGCACCAAGGTCGAAAATTGGGTGCCGCGCTGGATGGTGTTCCCGCCATCCGCTTACACCCAGCGCGGCGGGGTGGCGACGGTTGCCGCCGCCAATCGCGCGGCATGGCTGGCCGAACCTGAAGCGCCGGTCGATCCCGACCCCGTCGCCGCAGATGCGGCGGACGAGGTGGAGGGCGGCGATACCGAAAGCGCCGATGCGCTGGAGGAGATCGACGAGCAACGCCTTGCGGCGTGAGCGGGGAGCGGGCGGCAATATGCCGCCCGCTCTTTTCCGCGTCGCGCGCGCCACAAAGCCCCGTCCGGCAGAAACGGACGGGGCTTGAGTGCTTGGTCAATTTGGGTTGCGGCTGGGCACGAACCAGACCGAATAATGTCGATTCCAATCTCCGGCTGCGAACAGGCTGGCGGATCGGGGCGGGGCAGGACGCAACGCTGACCGAGTCCGTCGCCACCTTCCTGCGGTCTGCGTCAGCGGCCCTGTCACCAAAAGCCACGGCAGTCCGGCGCGACGGGGCGTTTCCATTCCCTGCCCCGTCGGCAGAATGTCGCAACTCCATCCGGCAATCTCATTATTGGGTTCTGCCAGCGGGTGCGTCCGCCAGACTTTGAACGCGCCAACCTGTCATTGCCAAATCTCCATGCGCGTAGAAGCCAGAACCGCACACACCCACGGCCTCGTCAATGGCTTTGGTTGGCAGCGGACGGCTGCGCCTCTTGCCCCTTGCTGCAACGGGGCAGCCCGAACTTTCTTCCCCTGGGCTGCGCCCATTCCTCGCGGGACAAGAAACCCCGGTCTGCCCCGTCCTCCACTGCGTTGCGGCCCTGCGGGTGCAGCGGTGCAAGCCCCTGCCTCAAACCAGCCATCGAGGCCGCGAATGAGCGCGGGGTTCGACCAACACGAAGGAACTGAATCATGGCAAATATCGGCACATTCAAAAAGTCCGGCGACACCAACTACACCGGCGAGATCGTCACGATGAGCTTGCAGAAGAAGAACGTCACCATCGTCGCCGAGGAAGCGAGCGAGAACGAAAACGCCCCGTCGCACCGGGTGTTCGTGGCCAAGGCCGAAATCGGTGCCTGCTGGCAGAAGACCTCCAAGGAAGGCCGCGACTATCTCTCGATCAAGCTCGACGA
>CAYOZY010000170.1:0-3171 GCA_964408525.1 uncultured Sphingobium sp.
AGGGGCATTTCGGCAAGGCCGCCGAAAATTGCTACGTCACCCAGTCCACCCTGTCGGCGGGCATAAGGGAGCTGGAAAGCCTGATCGGCATAACGCTGGTGGAGCGCACGCGCCGCGTGGTGCGGTTCACGGCGCTGGGCGACCGCATCGTCGAGAAGGCCTATCGGGTGCTGCGCGAGGCCGAGGAGCTTGCGGCCATCGCGCAGGCGTCGGGCAAGCCGCTCACCGGCGATCTGCGGATGAGCGTGATCCCGACTATCGCGCCCTTTCTTCTCCCTCGCCTGTTGCCGCATCTGCGACGGGAAAAGCCGGACCTCAAGCTCTATCTGCGCGAGGAAACCAGCCAGTCGGCGATAGAGTCGCTGCGCCATGGTCATGCAGATTGCGTGCTGATGGCCCTGCCCTTCGCCACTGGCGAAGTGGAAAAGGCGCATCTTTTCAACGATCCGCTCCATGTCGCTTTCCCCAAGGACGATCCGCGCGATCCTCCGCCATCCATCGACCCGGCGATGATCGACGAGACGCGGCTGCTGCTGCTGGAGGATGGGCATTGTCTCAAGGACCACGCCCTCGCGGCCTGCAACCGGCCGGAGCTGCGCACCGAAGCGACGATGATGGGGACATCGCTGCACACCCTCGTGCAAATGGTGGACAATGGGCTGGGCCTCACCCTGCTCCCGCAAATGGCGATAGATGGCGGCATATTGGAGCATACGCAGATCAGCGCACGACCGCTGTCTGCCATCAATGCCGCGCGCGAGATCGCGCTGGTGTGGCGTAAGGGTAGTCCACGTGAAAAAGAATTCAATATGTTATCCGATATTCTTCGCGAATTATATGAAAAGAACAGCAGGGCAATCGCCTGATCCGATTCAACCCCAGCGGTCGCGCGCGGCATCGTCCTCTGCCCGCGCTTCGACCCAATCCGCGCGCCCGTCCGCATAGCTTTCCTTCTTCCAGAAGGGCGCGGATGTCTTGAGCCAGTCGATCAGGAACGCGCAGGATTCGAGCGCCGCTGCCCGATGCGACGAAGCCGTGCCGACGAACACGATCCGTTCGCCGGGTTTCAGTTCACCTACGCGATGGATCACGACCACGCCCAGCAACGGCCAGCGCGAGCCCGCCTCCTCGACAATGCGCGCGATCTGCGCCTGCGTCATCGCCGGATAATGATCGAGCCGCATCGAGAGCAGACCGCCTTCGCCGCGCACGATGCCGGTGAAGCTCGCCACCGCGCCGCCGCCCACCGCCTCAAGCCGGGCGATGCAATCGGCCACGTCGAAATCCGCCTCGCCGACGCCGATCTCGATCATCCGCCCGTTACCGGCGGGAACAGCGCCAGCTCCCGCGCATCGCCCAGATGGCTGGACAGCGGCACGAATTGCTGATCCAGCGCGGCGCGCAATCGACCGGGGTCCGCAAAAGCCTGGGCATAGCCCTCCCCCTGATCGCTCAGCATGCCGATCAACGCCGCAACGGTCATATCCGCGCCCGGATGGTCGATCCGTTCGCCGTCTTTGCCGATTGCTTCACGCACCCACGCGAAATAGAGGATTTCGAGCTGCGCCACCCTTCAGTCCATATGCCTGATGCCGACGCGCAGATAATCCCAGCCGGTGATCAGCGTCAGAATCGCCGCCGCCCAGAGCGTTGCCAGCCCGACCGTCTTGACGAACAGCCAGTGCGGCAAGGCGCCCGCGAGAATGAGCGCGCCCAAAGCGACAAGCTGAAACGCGGTTTTCCATTTTGCCAGCCGCGACACCGGCACGGACACCTGCAACCCGGCGAGAAACTCGCGCAGGCCCGAAACCGCGATCTCGCGCAGCAGGATGACGAGCGCCGCGACGTTGTGAATGCCTTCTATGTCATGGGTGGCTGTGAGCATCAGGATGACCGCGCCGACCATGATCTTGTCCGCGATGGGATCGAGAAACACCCCCATTTTGGACACGGTTCCATGCGCGCGCGCCAGATAGCCGTCGAAATAATCGGTAATCCCCATCAGGCAATAAAGCCCGAAAGCCAGCGCATAGCCCGTGCGCCATTCATGCCCCTGTTCGGCCGGCCAGAGCAGCGCAACCAGGATCGGCACCGCGAATATGCGCGAAAGTGTCAGTATATTGGGCAGGGTCTGCATGCCCATCGCCTGCCACAGCAACTCCGCGCTGGCAAGGTGCGCCGCGAATGTGGCGGCAGGATCGGCGGCAGTTGCGGGTGATTTTACAAATCAATCAGCCGATCTCGGTTGGACAGCCGCGCCATGAGCGGCTACAGGGCCAGCAGTGAAAATGATCGGGAATAATCGCCAGCCATGAAGGCCTCGCTGCGCTTGCTGACGAAGCGTCGTTTTGCTCCCCTGTTCGCCACCCAGCTTCTCGGTGCGTTCAACGACAATCTGTTCAAGAACGCGATGGTGCTGTTCGTCGTCTATAGCGTCTATAGCGACCCACATGCCGAAACCTGGTTCAGCGCGATCACGACCGGCGTGTTCATCCTTCCCTTTTTCCTGCTTTCAGCCCTGTCGGGCCAGCTTGCCGACCAGCGCGACAAGGCGGCGATCATCCGCCTCGTCAAGCTGGCGGAGATTTTCATCATGCTGGTGGGGGCAGGAGGGCTGGCGCTCGCATGGGCGGGCTATGCCGTCGATCTGCTCGCTATCCCGCTCCTCCTGCTCGCCCTGTTCGCCATGGGTATCCACTCCACCTTCTTCGGCCCGATCAAATATGCGATCCTGCCGCAACATCTGAAGGATGACGAGGTGCTTGGCGGCACGGGGCTGGTGGAAGCCGGAACCTATATCGCGATCTTGGCCGGGACGATCCTCGCCGGCCTGATTCCTATCGAATTCGCGGCTATTGCGGTGGTGTTGATCGCCATCGTCGGCTACATTTCCGGCAGGCAGGTTCCGCCCGCGCCGCCCCTGGCCAAACCGGCGAAGCTCGACTTCCACATCCTCCGTTCGTCCATCGCGCTGGTGAACGGCACGATGCATATCCCGCGGCTTTTCCTCGCGATCATCTCGATCAGCTTTTTCTGGACGATTGGCACGGTGCTGTTCATCCAGTTCCCACCGCTCGTCAAAAACGTGCTCAGCGCCGACAAGGCTGTGGCCAGCCTGTTCCTCGCGATCTTCTCTGTTGTCGTCGCCATAGGTTCCATCGTGATAAACCG
>CAYOZY010000170.1:3181-5606 GCA_964408525.1 uncultured Sphingobium sp.
GAAGTTCGCGCCCTCTTCGGTGCTGTCGATGGGCGGATTCGTCGTCGCCTTTCATGTGGTCTGCCGCCTGTGGGACAGCGGCCTCCCGACCGGCCAACTCATGTCGCTGCATGACTTTATGGCGCATGACAGCGCCGGATGGCTGCTCCTGACGTTGCTCGGCATAGCCATAGCGGGCGGCATGTTCGTCGTCCCGCTCTACGCGTTTCTCACGACCACTGTCGACAAGTCACAGGCGGCGCGGACGGTCGCCGCCAACAACATCGTCAATTCGGGCGCGATGGTCATCGGCGCGGTCATCACGCTTTGCATGAGCGTGGCGGGCATAGATGTCGTGCATCAATTGCTGTTCGCCGCCGCCATGTCGATCATCTCCGCGTGGCTGGCGCAGAAGCTCCATCTCGCCTGCGATTAAAGCGATTTCCAGCCAAATGGACTCATTTGGCGGCTCGGAAATCGCAATAAAACAACGTTATAGGGCCGATTCAGGCGATAAAGCTATAGGTTGCGACGAAGAACGCGGCAAAGCTCATCAAGAAAAGCCGGATATCCTCGTCGTTGCGTTTGCGCGGATCGACCAGCGGCCGCAACACATGGGGAGGCAGCGTCCGCCGAAACGGATGACGCGCGGATTCGGTGGTGAGGACAAGCGACCTTCTTTTCATTCCTCCGGGTTAAGGATTTGTTTACCGGCCCGGAAGGTGAATAAATGGTTAAAAAATCGCTGTCCCCATATGGGGCAGGATAATTTAGCCGGATCGGCTGTTTACCGTCTCTGCCCGGTGAAAATGAAAGACCGTGGCGGGCGGAAAATTCTTCAGCGTCTGTCCGGCGCGCGTCGCCACAAGGCCAAGGGCCGCGAGCAACTGGCGATCCACGGGCGGCAACACGGAATAGGTGAACTGCACGAACACACCATCGGGCGCGAGCAGCCTGAAGGCTTCGTCGAAGATAGCCGCCTGAGCCTGGGCGTTCATCGCCAGCAGTGGCAGGCCGCTGATAACCCGTTGATAGTCGCCCGGAGCGCCCGAAACATGGGCACTGATGCTCTCGGCGCGATGCCGGATGATATCGACGCCGGGAAAGCGCCTTTCCAGCCCGCGGGCAAGGTCGGCGTTGATCTCGACCACTTCGAGCTTTTCGGCGGGCAGGCCGGTGCCCAATATCTCGCGGGTAAAGGCTCCCGTTCCCCCGCCCAGCTCCAGCACGCGCCCGCCATCGCTCTCAATCCCGCGCACCATGAGCTGCGCCAGCGCACGGCTGGACGGCACGACCGACGCGGTCTGTCGCGGGCGGCGCACCCATGCGGCGAAAAAATCGAAATATTCCTGAGCGCGCAGCCTTAGGCCGCTTCCCCATGGCAGGGCGATGGCACGAGCGGATCTGCTTTTGAAATTCATCGGCGAAACGCCCCTACACGCTGGTGTTGTTTCCGCACTATGTGCGAGCGAGCGCGAACGAACGCAAGGTGATTTTTACGCCTGCCCCCAGTCGGAGCAGGTCTGGCCGGGGCCATGACAGGGTGCTATGCTCGCTGCCGTCGCGGGATCGACAGAGGAGACATTATGAGACACCCTGTACTGCCCTTCTTCGCCCTGCTTCTGGTTTCTCTGGCGTCCTGTTCATCCCGCGATGACGAGAGCGTGAATGAGCAGAAGGACGGCGTCGAGCTAATGTCAACACCGGAGAACCCGTTGGCCTTGAGCAGCTCGTCCCATCGTTCAACGCTGACGGTAGGTGCCCAGACTCGCCCGTCGTCTATGCCCAGGAACCATCCTGGGAGCGTCGACATGACCAGCTGCGTAGGCAGGAAGTCTCGAGTAATCTCGAGCAATACTAGGCGGCCGCCAGGTCGGAGCAGCTGTCTGCAGTGGCGCAGAGTCTCTCCCAGGCTCCGGGTCGCGTGCAAACAGTTCGAGGAAACTACCATGTCGAACGTTCCGTCGGTGAATCCCTGATCCGCCGGATTATTCTCGATATTGAGTGTCTTGAACGCAAGTTTGCTGCCATGATGACCGAACACGGTGCGAGCGTTGTCAAAGAAACCTGTGGATATGTCCGTGTATGTGTAGGACGTGTACTGATTCCCAAGGGCGTCTAGGACTGCCCGCGTGGTGCCGCCCGTACCAGCTCCCACTTCGACGATCCGCATGCGCGGGTACTGATGCGAAAGCTGCTTTACCATGGCGGCAAGGTCAACATTTCCATCTTGGGCACCAAGACCTTCCACGTACAGACGGTCAAGCATGCCATCCTGCGTGAGCACTCTGAGGGGAGGAGTCGTTCCGCGGACAATGTCGACTAGGTTCTTCCCCATGGCATGGAGGATGTTCATGTCGTTGTTGTCCGCTGGTTGGCTTGCACGCCATTCCTGCACCATCTCGAGCGTGTCATCCTTCCACTCGGCTCGGATTTCAGGGTGCTC
>CAYOZY010000171.1:0-5523 GCA_964408525.1 uncultured Sphingobium sp.
GATTACACTAGCGCAACGTTGTCGACTATTGTAATAATGACCGGCCCCCGCTGAGTGGTCCGTGTTGATTGTTAGTGCATTGTCACCTCCGTCGCCAGTGCCGGCCGGAGGTGGAGCGAAGCGGAACCGGAGGGCGGCACTGGCGACGGAGCGGCTTCCGGGGCCGGTGGGCGGTAGCCCAGGCTGCTGTGCGGGCGGACAGTATTGTAATGGTGCCGCCACGCTTCGATCAGCACGCGTGCCTCGGTGAGGCTGTAGAAGATTTCGCCGTTGAGCAGTTCGTCGCGAAGCGACCCGTTGAAGCTCTCGTTATAGCCGTTTTCCCAAGGCGACCCTGGGGCGATGTAGAGCGTCGTCACGCCGATCGAGGCGAGCCATTTTTGGACGGCCGTCGCGATAAACTCGCTGCCGTTATCGGACCTGATATTAGCCGGTGGGCCGCGCGCGATGAACAGATCGGCAAGTGCCGCCAGCACGTCTTCATGCTTGAGCTGGCGAGCGACGATCAGCGCCAGACATTCCCGGCTCGCCTCATCGATGATCGTCAGGATGCGGAACTTGCGGCCATCGTGCGTTCGCCCTTCCACAAAGTCGTAGGCCCAGACATGCCCCGGATACTCCGGGCGCAGCCGGATGCACGACCCGTCGTTCAACCAGAGTCGACCTCGCTTGGGCTGCTTTTGCGGCACCTTTAGACCCTCGCGCCGCCAGATACGCTCGACACGCTTGCGGTTCACGCTCCACCCCGCGCTGCGCAGCAGCGCTGTAACCCGCCGATAGCCGTAACGACCATACTGCTTGGCCAGCGCGATGATGTCCTCGGTCAGCGCCTGTTCGTCATCCGCCCCGCGCGGCACCTTGCGTTGCGTCGATCGATGTTGTCCGAGCACGCGGCATATCCGCCGCTCGGACACCGGCAGCACCTGCCGCATATGATCGATGCACCGACGCCGCCGCGCGGGGCTCAGAAGTTTCCCCGCGCCGCCTCCTGCAGGATCAGCTTGTCGAGCGTCAAATCCGAGATCGCACGGCGAAGCCGCGTATTCTCCTTCTCCAGATCCTTCATCCGCCGCGCCTGGTCCGTCTTCAGACCACCATATTCCTTGCGCCACCGGTAATAGGTCTGCTCGCTGACAGCGATCCGCCGACACGCCTCAGCGGTCGATCCACCCTGCGCCAGAACGATCTCCGCCTCACGCAGCTTGCCAATGATCTCCTCCGGCTTGTGCTTCTTGAACGGCATTCCCAATCTCCTTCGTGATCCAAAATAACAAAGATTCTGGACCACTCAGAAGGGGGCAGATCATTGGCGATGTTGACGATCCGGTCCTGGCCCGCCCACTCGTACAGGTCCTGGAACAGGTGTTTATGGAGAGCACGGTAGCCCTCGGCGTCAGGCGAGAATGTAAGACGCGCGGCTTCGGCACCGCGCGCGAGGGTCAAGCGGCGCTCGGCCTCCGTCAGCGTCTTGTCGTCGGTGATCCCCAGCTTGTTCCGAAGGGTATCGGTGCCGGGATAGGTGTAAGGATCGTCAGCCAACGTCAGGCTGCGATTTGGCCGGTTCCCGGTTTGTAGAGGCCGAGAACGATCGACGGCATCAGCGAAGGCGGAACGCCTTCGTCCAGCATCATGGCGAACATCGCGTCCTCGTCATCGCTCGGCGTCATGTTTTCGATGACCAGATTGGCACGTGCCTCGGCGACGTCCTCACGCCACAAAGCGACCTGCTCAGGAGTGCCGCGCTCGAAGGTCATCGAGCGGATACGCGTGCGAAGCGCCTCAAGATCGATGTGAGCCATACGTCCTCCTTTCGGCATTAACCCTACGCCTCACGGCGCGATTCCTCAACAAATCACTTGGTAGCCACGATGCTCATACGGCGATGCGCCGCGCCCGTTTGGGCGCGGCCTTCTTGCCAACAAGCATCAGTATTCGCTTGCCAGCATGATCGTCAGAACGCGCGTGGTCTGTTGCGCGTCCCACGGTGCTTCGCTGCCAAAGGTCAGCGTATTGTCGTAGCAATCCACCTTCCAGAACACCGTCTGCGTGATCGCTTCGACAGCCTCGGGGCGGTCTTGGGTCCATGCTCCGCTTGCGAGCCTGTAGACCGTCCCGAAATCGTGTTCTCCATAGGGGTCGTTGTCGCCGTCGAACTTGGAGAACGAGACGATCGCTGCCAGCGCCGCGAAGCGGTCGGCATCGGGGAGGGCCTGAAAGCCTATTGTGACATTGGCAATGGAGCCGGAACCTGGGAGCTCACGCGCGGCATCATTCAGGCGACGGATAGTCTCGATCTGTTCGGGGGTCGGCATGGGTTGATCCTCCTTCTGGCATGGGCCGCAAGGCCGCTCGGCCTCACGGCCTGCCTGTCCGGCGAGGACGGGATGGGGAGGGGGAGCGAGAATCTACCGCTGGCGCGGGCGAGCCGCCCTAGCGTGGCCGACGCCTTGGAGAGGCGTCGGGTGCCACGCTTGGCGGATTACACGGGCGGTCGATTGTCGTTCGGGAACGAAAGGGCAGCGCCCTTGGCGTTCCCCGACGCGCATGAGCGCGCCCAAACATGTGCCACGTGGCACACCTCTGTGCTTCCTGTAAAATCGTGCGGCTGCGGGGTCAGCCTCATCAAGGAGCGCCCGATGAGGCCTCAGCTGGTAGGCTTCCCAGTGAGCAGTTGTAGTCGGCCGCGGCAGTTGTATCGTAGATCACTTGGAGAGGTATTCGTTCGGATCCTCGAGCGCGCTGTTTCGACGCGGGGGATGTCGGATGACTGCTGACATGGACGAGTTGAAGCGGCATCTGCAGTCGCATTTCACCGACGGCCTCACGATTGTGGTTGGATCGGGCCTCTCGTGCGCGGAGGGCCTACCCGGGATGGGGGCCTTAGCGGCGCATTTGCAGCGAGACGTACCCGCTCGTCTAAGACCGGAAGACGAAGACGATTGGCGCGAAATCGCACGGCTAATTGACGCGATGAGTCTGGAGCCCGCCCTGCTTGCCAAGCCGCCTGGTGCAGAGCTCGAGCGTCTGATCGTTGACTCGACTGCGAGGCTCATCGCTGCTCATGAGGCCGCTGCGGTGGCGGAGGTCTTTGCGGGCAATAGAACGCTGAGGATCACTCGCTTGATGTCGCACGTGCTGAAGCCCGATGCCGGCCTGCACATTGTGACAACCAATTACGACCGGCTAGTCGAGGTCGGAGTTGAAGAGGCTGGCCTCGGGGTCGACACGATGTTCAGCGGAGGGTTTGCAGGGCGCCTAGACGAGGTGGAAGCTCGCATGGGGCTTTGTCGGGATGCCAAGCAGATCAATCGTAAGGTCCGTCTCATCTACAAGAAGCGGGCGATCGTGTCGAAACCGCACGGCAGCCTCGATTGGTATATGCGCGCCGGGTCGCCCGTCCGCTACGCAGGCGAACTTACTGACGTCCCGCGGCTGATCGTGCCGCCCGGAAGGAACAAGTTTCGTACAGGCTACGAACAGCCATTCGATCGCCAACGCGAACGCGCCAATGAAGCGATCGATCGCGCGGCGAGATACCTGATCCTGGGCTACGGTTTCGCCGACGAACATCTCGAAACGCACCTCACGCCAGCTCTCCGCTCGGGCAAGCCTGCGCTCGTGCTCACATGGGGCCTGAGCGACAAAGCATTGGAAATCGCCACAGCTTGTCCGAATGTGACCGCACTGGACCGCAAGGACGACACCACCGTTCGCATCGTGCGCGGGGGCACAATCGCCGAGATCGCGGCACCACCGATCTGGGACCTTCACAGCTTCATCGAAGAGGTACTCGAACCATGACTGCCGCTCTCCAATTTGACGAGAAGGATCTCGTCGGCCGGGTTGCCGGTGTGGATACCAGTCGGGTCGCCGTGGACGTAACGAACTCGGTGCTGCTCACCCGGATCGGTATTGGAAACTTGATCGCGATCCGCGGCAGTACCGAGCAGGAATACCTCATCGCGATTGCCGAGCGGGTCACGCGATCGCTCAAGGATGATCTCGTTGAGGCTGAGGACGGCACTGACGACATGCTCCTGGCGGTTTCGCCGACAGACATGCTGCGAGCAGCCATGATTGGTACCTACCGGACAGTTGACGGCGTGCGGATCAATACGTTCAAACGCGGTGCGGACAGCTTTCCTCAGATCGATCGCGAATGTTACGTAATTGAAGGTTCCAACCTTCAGCGGTTCATGGGTATCTTGGGTTCTGACCTGACGGCTGAAGAACGTCTAAAATTAGGGGTGTTTGTCGCAGATCGCAGCGCCGAGGCGATTGCTAGCGGCGACCGCTTCTTCCAGCGCCATGCAGCTATCCTGGGCAGCACGGGCTCCGGCAAGAGCTGGACGGTTGCGCTAATCCTCGAACGGGCTGCAAAGCTGCGGCACCCAAATATCATCGTCTTCGATATGCATGGAGAGTATGCACCGCTTGCCGATCGGTCGCGTGGTGGCAACGCGACACGACTCAGGATCGCGGGTCCGGGCGATCTGACCAATCCTGCCGACGACGTCCTGTTTCTTCCCTACTGGCTCCTCAACCGAGACGAGATGCTGTCGATGATCCTCGACAGGTCCGATTCCAACGCGCCCAACCAAGCGTCGCGGTTTACATCTCACATTCGCGAACTGAAGCAGCGCACCCTTCTGGCCGAGGGGAAACAGGCGATTGCCGAAACATTCACGGTCGATTCTCCAGTACCTTACGCGATGACCGATCTCTTGGGCATGCTGCGCAAGGACAACACCGAGAAGGGCGTCGGGAAGGACAACAAACCCATCAAGGGTGAGTGGGAGGACAAGCTCACGCGCTTCATTTCCCGGCTCGATGCGAAACTCGAAGACCGCCGTTACGGCTTCATGTTCCAACCGCCTGCTCGCTCACAGGCCTACGATTGGCTCGCCCAACAGATCCTCTCATTGCTGACGGCGGAGGGCCCCGCCGGCATCAAGATCGTCGACTTTTCCGAAGTGCCTGCCGACATCCTGCCGGTGGTGACCGGCACGCTGGCTCGATTGCTCTATGACATCCAGTTTTGGACCAATTCCAAGGATCGGACGCCCGTGACGCTACTTTGTGACGAGGCGCACCTGTACCTTCCGGTGCGAGACGACGCTGACGCGGTGCAACGGCAGGCGCTGGGGTCTTTCGAGCGAATCGCCAAGGAAGGTCGGAAGTATGGGTTCTCGCTGCTCGTCGTGAGCCAGCGCCCATCTGATGTCAGCAGAACGATCCTGAGCCAGTGCAACAATTTTCTCGCGCTGCGGCTCACCAACGAAAGCGACCAAGGCGTCATCAAGCGCCTGATGCCAGACTCTCTTGCGGGACTGACTGCCGTCCTCCCCCTCCTGGACACAGGTGAGGCCTTGATGCTTGGAGACGCCGTCCTGCTACCTACCCGTATCAAGCTTGATGTCCCCTCTATCCCGCCAGATAGCGCAACAAGGGAGTTCTGGCAGGAATGGGGTAACCGCTCGCCGAACGCGAGTGCTTTGGCGCAGGCAGTAGAGTGCCTGCGCA
>CAYOZY010000172.1:0-5486 GCA_964408525.1 uncultured Sphingobium sp.
GGCGGCGTAATGTTCAACCGCCCGCCCACACACGGAAATCCTGACAGTCCCCGGCATTGCTTCCTTTGCCTTGAAAAACTCAACGCCCGGATTGACCGCGTTGAATATGCCCCCAACCAAAATCGGACGCCAGATAATCTCGGCGCCAAATTTCGGGGCGACGTCCACTATCTTCTCGAATGCCAGATAGGTCCAGGGACTGGAGCAATCAAAGAAAAATTCAATCTCCATCGTCTGACTTTCGTTCATATCCGAAAAAGCGCGCCTTCGCCTCCTCCGTCATCGTTTCAGTCCGCACCATCTTGCCGCCCACAGCCAATCCCCGCTGGACAGGCTCCCGTGCGCGGAGCGTTGCAAACCAGCGCTTCACATGTGGATAGTCATCCAATGTGAGACCCTGCCTCTTGTGCGTCATGATCCATGGAAAACAGGCAATATCGGCAATCGAATACTCGCCGGCGATATAGCTTCCGGTTTTGCTCAGCTGTGTGTCCAGCACACCATATAACCTGCGCACCTCGGTGCTGTAACGATTGATCGAGTAGGGAATTTTTTCCGGAGCATAGAGCAGAAAATGCCCATTCTGTCCTGCCATCGGGCCAAGACCGGACATCTGCCACATCACCCACTGCAGGACGGAAAAACGATCATGCGGAGACGAAGGAAGCAACATCCCGGTTTTCTCGGCCAGGTAGATCATGATGGCCCCGCTCTCGAATATCGCCAGAGGGCCATCTGCGGCATCGTTGTCAACGATTGCCGGAATACGCCCGTTGGGGCTTATCAGCCTGAACTCTTCGCGATATTGTTCGCCATCGTCGAGCCTAACCGGCACCACATGATATGGTATGCCGATCTCCTCAAGCATGATGGAAATTTTCCAGCCATTGGGTGTCGGGGCATAATAAAGATCGATCATGGGTATCCTCAGACGGCAGTTCCGGCGCAATCCCAATTGTTCTGCGTAAAGCGAAAACAGCATCAAGCCCAATTGTGCTCTGGCCGAGGTCCGTATGGTTACCGGATTGGCCAAGCAGGTCCACAAGAAACTATCCTCCGGTCGCGCGAAAAACGACACGATGAAGCGGCATTTATCGTGCCTGGGGACCTTGACCCGAAAGAGCGAAGGAGCATCATATAGCGTGTTGCCTCCGGCGCTGGCAGTAGCCTAAACAAATTTGCATGAAAAAGTCGGCTGACTATCCGCTTGATACACGCCCGATCATGGGCTTTGCGGATGAATATCCGGCCGGCTTCGTTGACCCGCTGCACAGCCATGAACGATCGCAGCTCTCCTATTCGGCGTCGGGCGTGATGGCGGTGATAACGGACACGTCGAGCTTCATGCTGCCGCCCTATCGCGCAATCTGGATCCCGGCCGGGATGAAGCATGAAGTGTTATGCCGCGCGCCGGTCTCCTCCTTCACGCTCTATATCGATCCAACGTTGGACCGGCAGCCGCAACGATGCAGGGTGTTCGAGGTGTCGGAGCTTGTGAAGGCGCTGATTTTCGAGGTCGGTCATTTCCCGGTCGGCTATGATCTGGAGGGTCGGGAGGGTCGAATTGCCCGCCTCCTGCTGGACGAGATCGAGCGCATGCCCAGCACACCGAGCGAACTCGTGATGCCCGCCGACAAACGGCTGCTCCGCGTGTGTCGCGCACTGCTCGACGACCCGGCGGATCATCGCGATATCGACGACTGGGCCGCGCTTGCAGGAATGGGGCGGCGAACCTTTACGCGGCTGTTCCGGCAGGAAACCGGCGCCGGACTTGCCGTGTGGCGCCAGCAGGTGCGGCTGATGGCGGCAATCTCCCGTCTCGCGTCGGGTCAACCGATCACGACCGTCGCCTTCGATGTCGGCTATGAAAGCCCCAGTGCGTTTACCGCGATGTTCCATCGCGTTTTCGGTGTGCCGCCCAGCACCTATCTCGCCCAGTCGGAGCTTCATCGCGGCAGCCACGCAACGCATGAGCGCCCGATATTTGCGGACTTCGACGACGATTGATCAGGGAATTGGCGGGGGCGCCGCCACCGGATCCTGCCCCTGAAACCAGAATTGCTCCATCGATTGCTCGCGAGGCCAGAGTTCCGAGAGGGTATCGCCATCATATAACCTGCCATTTTTCATGACTTCGCGGATCGAGCGGCTGTTGCGGATGTCCTCCAGCGGATTCCTGTCGAGGATCACCAGATCGGCATATTTGCCCGGCTCGATGCTGCCGAATTCGACGTCGCGGCCGATCGCCTTCGCGCCGTCTATCGTCGCTGCCTTGAGCACCTCCATCGGCTTCATCCCGCCCATGGCATATGCCTCCATCTCCCAATGCGTTCCAAGCCCCGGAACCTCGCCATGCGCTCCCACTGCCAGCAGGCCGCCCATGCGCTGAAACCGGGCCGCGCTGGCGGCGACGCCCGCGAACATATATTCGCCGGGATCGCGCCATTCGCGCTGCCATAATTTCTGGTCGCGGAACCATGGAGGAGAAAAGCGCGCATATTTGGCGTCGCCATGCGGCGCCTCGCGCGCGATGAACCAGTCCTGCGCCGGAGCGCCGCCATGGGTGATTTGAAGCGTCAGCGCATAACTGGTGCCGCTTTGCGCAAACAGTTTCAGAACGTCCTCGTGCAGCGTCATGGGCGGGATGCTGTGTTCGTTCCCTGAATAGCCGTCGATGATCTGCGTGAGGTCTTGCTTGCGCGAGAGCGCCCCTTCGGTGGTCGGGGTCATGCCCAGCTCTTGCGCCGCCTCTATGAACCACTGGCGCACGCGGCGGTTGCCGGTGCGATACATTTTGAGATTGCGGGTGCGATAATGATCGCGATAGCGGCCGAGCACGGCCTTTATCTCGTCCTTCGACCGGAAATCGTTGAACGAGAAGATTGCCGGCCCGGTAGAAACGATGCGCGATCCGGTCATCTGCCCGCTGTCGATAAGATCCTGATAGGCGAACATGTCGATGCTGAGCGACGAAGGATCGAACGTCGTTGTCACGCCATAAGCGAGGCTGGCCGCCGGTCCCCAGTTGTGAAGGTCCAGAACATCGCGGCGGATGTCGGCGATATGATCGTGAACGTCGATCAGACCGGGGATAATATAGGCGCCGCCCAGTTCGCGGACCGGCGTCCCTTCGGGCACTCCGAAGCCGCCGCGAGGGGCGATGGCGCCGATATGATCGTCCACGATCAATATATCCGCGTCGGCAATGACTTCGTCGCCCTTCATCGTGATCGCGTTGCCGCCGCGAAGGAGCAGGGCGCCGCGCGGGGTGTCGCGGGGAGCTAGAACAGGGATTTCGGTCGCGGAGACGCCTCCGGTAATGGACTGGGGAGTATCGGCGCCCGCCGATACGGAGCTGCCGGCATCGGGCGCCACTTCTTTCAGCGCGCGGCGATACAGGGTAGAACCGACCGACCAGAAGACCGTCTTTCCGCCTTCCGCCCAGCCGAAGAAATCCGCGCCGACATCGGTTATGCGCCGGTGGGCAACGGAGGGCATGGACAGATTAACGACTGCTCCCGCCTTTGCGGGCATGGCGAAGAGATGAAGCTGCTGCGCGATCTGGGCCAGCACCCATTTGCCGTCCGGGCTTATCCGCATGTCATCGACGGGCGCCGGACCCTGCGCAAAATACCAGCCGGGGCCAATTGCCTGAACCAGCATCGCCTCGCGCGGAACGCCTGAATAGTCGATGTCGCGCATCCCTTCCGGGCTGTCGATATAGACATGTTGGGATTGGGGGCTGGATTGAGGGCCGAAATGCGGAACGCCGCCCATTTTTCCGGTCGCGATGAGGCGTGGTTCAGCCGCGCCCGCTCCATCGAGCACCACCAGCTCGGCATCGCGAAACTGGCCGAATTCGAGGTAGCTGTTGAGCCGATCCCGATGGCTTGATCGCAGGACGATGATCGACTTCCCATCGGGAGTGAATACCGGATGGGTAAAAAATGCCGGCCGGGATGTGAGCCGTCTGGCCGGGCCGCCTTCGATCGGCTTGGTCCATACCGCACCGCCCCGCTTCGCGCTCCATGTGATATAGGCGATGCTCTTGCCATCGGGCGACCAACTCGGATGGAATTGTGGCTCGTCATCACCATCGTCGAGCCGCCGGGGGGCGCCCACGCCATCGAGCGGCATCAGATAGATATGCCCAAGCGCCGAAAACGCCACCTCCGCGCCGTTCGGCGACAGGGCGGGCGTCTGGATGATGCGCGCGCGCACCGGCCCACGCTCCTGCTCGATCCGGGTGCGAACGAGCGGGCCCAGCTCCATCGCGACACGAGCCTGGAAGGGGATTGTCCCCGCGTCACCAGTCGCAATGTCGATGCGCTGGATATGCCCCGTCCTGCCTATGACAATGCCCCTGTCGTCCGGCGTGAAGGCAAAACGGGGGATGATGCCGCTCCAGTGCGACGACTGAAGCTCGTCATGGTCCAGCTCTGCCAGCACGCGATCGTCGCCGCTGGGCAGATCGCGGATGTGCAGCCATGTCTTGCCGGTGCGGCGTTCGCCGTAAGCCAGCAGCCGTCCGTCATGAGACACCACCGGATTGAACACGCTCGATTGCACCGGACCGAGGCGCGTATCGCCGACAGCTCTGACAAGGATTTCGGTTTTCCCGGTCGCAAGCTCGCGCCGCGCGATCTGCCATTCGGCGGGATGGTCGAACCCTATAGCGCCTGAGTGCGCCGCGTAATAAAGGCTGCGTCCGTCCGGCGATGGCATCGCGCCGAGGCTGCTGAGTGTCTCACCCTGCCTGTCGGCGCCGGGCCAGTTCGGAATCAGGACCGCCCCTGTGGCATCGCTCGCGTCGAGGCGGAAGGCCCATGTCTCATAGGCATTGCGATCAGGCCAGAAGCGCGTGACATAGGCTGCGTTGCCATCGGCCGACCATGCGGGAGACACCCAGATCGGATCGTCGTCATACAGGCTGATCTGGCGCGGCGAAGAGCCATTAGCGTTCATCACCCACAGATTTTCCGAGCCGGAACGGTCGGACAGGAACAGGATGCGCTTGCCGTCGGGCGAGAACACCGGCTGGCTGTCATAAGCCATGCCGCGGGTGATGGCGCGCGCCTGCCCACCCCGCGCGTCGAGCAGCCAGATGTCGCCCAGCATGTCGAACAGGATCGTGCGCCCGTCGGGCGACAGGTCGAGCGAAGGCGCGGTCGCCTCGTTCGTGTCAAAACGGATCTTGCGCATGGGCTTGAGCGGCAATCGCTGACCCGGAGCAGCCAGAGGTGTTGGCTTTGCCCCGGACGAGCCGTCAATGATCGTCGTCGGTGACATAAGTGGCAGCGGCGGTTCGCCCAATTCGCCGACGCCGTGCGCGGACAGCGGAAAAGGCGCCAGCAGCATCAACGCTGCCAGCGCCTTCAGTATCGGAAAGGGGAGCCTCCGGTGTCTGGAGGCAAGGCCATGAAAATTTGCCCTGCCGCCTGAAACCAATGCTCCAACTCCTATATCAGAACTTCTTCGTTACCGTG
>CAYOZY010000173.1:0-5482 GCA_964408525.1 uncultured Sphingobium sp.
TGTCGGTCAGTTCGGCGACCACCTCGTCGATCAGCGAGCCGAGGTCGAGCGACCGGTCGGGCACGCGATATTTCTCCGCTTCGATTCGGCTCAGCGAGATCAAATCCTCAACCAGCCGCTGCATCCGGCGCGCCTCGTCGGCCATTACCTTGAGGAAGCGGTTGCGCATTGCGGGATCGTCGCCGGCGTCCTCGCTCAGCGTCTCGGCGAAGCCCAGGATGGAAGCCAGCGGCGTGCGCAGCTCGTGGCTGGCATTGGCGACGAAATCGCCGCGCACGCGCTCGGCGGCATGTGCGCCGCTTTCATCGGACAGCGAAACGAACAATCGCTGCTGCCCGCCTGCCGAATCAATGGGGATGATCTGCATCGCCCAGCGCTGGGAGCGCGCGCCAAGGCCCACGATGTCGATCCGCACAGGTTCCTGCATCTGCTCGGCTCCGGTCAGCCGCTCCGCCGCCGCCGGATGCCGGATTGCGATACGCACATCCTCTCCGACGATATGGCTCCCCAACAGCCTGAGCGCGCCCGCATTGGCTCGCGCCACCTTGCCGCGTTGAACCACGAGCACCGGCTCGATCAGCCCTTCGATCACGCTGCGAAAGCCGGGAAGGTCGAGGAGGTCAGGAGGAGGGGGAAGGGGAGCCGGTGCGGCATGACGCGCCTGATCCGTGTCGCGTTCCCACATCACGAAGATCAGCAAGGCACCAGCAACCGCCATAATCCCCAGTGCGACGGCATCGGCCCCGGCTGTCGCCATCGACACCAGCGCGACGCCGATCACCGCCAGCGCGGTTACAAGTTGCAAGGCCTTGACCTGATTCATGGTAAGCACTCTGGATTATTCATGCGAATATTGCGATGGGGTGTCATCGGAATTTTTATGCGGCAAGATAAATGTCGGAAAGCGACACATGACGAAACCGTACGACCAACGCGATCAGCCTGACCCGAATGCCGATCCGGAAGCGGGACAGGGCAGTGCAGGGCTGGCGCGACGCAGGCTGTTGCTTGGTGGCGGCGCCATTGCCGGGGCGGCAATCGTCTCGATCCGTCCCGCGCTCGCCCAGTCGGCGGCCTCAGTGTTGCACTGTCAAATTCCCGTGCCCGATGCCGCCCATGCGGGCCAGAATATTGCCGCAGACGGAAGCCTCGTTCCAGCCGGAACAGAAGGCGCTTTTCCCGGCAGCGGCCGCCCGTTTACCGGCGAGGAAGTGAAAGCGGCGTTGCGCGGCGGCAGGACGCTTCCCGGCACCGGATATGAGCAGAACCGGGCCTATCTTAACTATATCCGGCGGCTTCAGACGGGCACGAGCGGCTTCACCTGCTACGCATCGTTGCAGATGCCGCGCTGACCGGGCGCCATGCCCCGTCAGGTCAGGCTCTACTATCGCGACAGCGCCGATTGCCTGCTTGTGCGGGCGCTGGATGGGTTGACGCTGCTCTATCACCGCCCCTCTGGTATCACCCATATAGTGGACAGTCCCTTGCCGGAGATATTGGAAGTGCTGGCCGAAGAGCCGCAATCCGCCCCGGCATTGATGGAGGCGCTTGCGGAGCGGCATGACCTCGACGGCGATGGCGCGGGGCTGGAACAACATCTCGATGCGCTTTTGGCGCTTGGTCTCGCGCGAGTGGTGCTATGAGGCACAGTGCCACAATCTCGATCGGCCCCGCGACCTTTCGCATCGGTTCGTCATGGGTGCAGCCAGTGGATCAAGTGCGCGCGCTCTATGCGCCCTATCCACAGGCGGGAAATGCTGTTGCCGATTACAGCGTTCGGCTGGAACCGGCAGGGCTGGGTCGGGGTTGGTGGCGGCCTTCCGTGCGGATCGGGGGGGACCATATGCTGCCCGATGCCGCGCCGATGGCGCTGCGCCACGGGTTGCTCGCGGCGGAAATGGGCATGAACCTGCAGATGGCGCTGGGCTGGCGGCGGCACCTGCTCATCCATGCGAGCAGCGCGGAGAAAGATGGGCGCGCGCTGGTGATGACCGGCGAATCGGGGTCGGGAAAATCGACGCTGGCGGCGATGCTGGGAGAGCGCGGCTGGCGCTTCATGAGCGACGAGTTCGCACTGGTCGACCTGCCCACCGGCGCGGTTCATCCTTTCCCGCGCCTCGTCTCGCTCAAGAATGAGGCGATAGCGGTAATGCGCGATATTGTCGGCGATCGCGCTCGCTTCGGTCCGCTGATGAAAGATACTCCGAAGGGCGATATCGTTCATCTTGTGCCGCCTGCCAGTGCGGTCGCGCGGATGCAAGAAGGCGCGATGCCGGCCCTGCTGCTGTTCCCACGGTTTGGATTCGCGCATGATTTGCGGCCTGTAGGACAGGCGGAAGCCTTTATGAGGCTCACGCAGGCGTCGACCAATTATGTCGCGCTGGGGGAAGCCGGTTTCGAGGCGCTGCATCGTTTCGTAAGCACAGTTCCGGCTCTGGCGATTGATTATCGAAGCGGCGATGAAGCTGTCCGAGCAGTCGAAAGCCTGTGGGCGGAGCGGATATGAGCGCCCGCCTGCTGGTCGATCTGTTGCGGGCGCCGGAGCATGCGTCGGGCCTAAAGGCGGAGCAGTGGGATGGCGTGATAGCCGCCGCGCGAGCGGAGCGGTTGCTGGCAACGCTTGCCTGCCGGCTCGATGGCATCGAAGCACCCGCAGGCGTGGCGCGGATATTGGCCGATGCTCAGCTCGATGCGGAGCGGGACCGGCGGATCGCCCAGTGGGAGGCGGACAGGGCGCAGGCTGCGCTGGCGCCGCTCGGTATATCGGTTATCCTGCTCAAGGGCGCGGCTTATGTCGCGGCGAATCTAGGCGCGGGCGAAGGCAGGATGATCGGCGATCTCGACATTCTCGTGCCGCGCGAACGGCTGGAAGAGGCGGAAAAGGTGCTGCTGGCGGCGGGCTGGGAGTGGGTAAAGCCCGACCCCTATGACGATCTCTATTATCGCCGCTGGATGCATGAGCTGCCGCCGATGATCCACCGCGAGCGCGACCGGATGATCGATGTGCATCACACGATATTGCCACTCACCGCGCGGGTGAGGCCGGATGCCGCCGCGATGATTGCGGACAGCGTGGAGCTTCCCGGTGGCTTGCATGTGCTTTGCCCGGAAGATCGCATCTGTCATGCTGTGGCGCATATGTTTGCAGATGGCGATCTTGGTGGCGGGTTAAGAAACTTATGGGATATAAAATGCTTATTGGACAAAGTTCATAATATTTCTATTCTTGAAGCACGCGCTGCGCACCATGGTTTATCTGTTCATCTGGCCCGCGCCCGTCGTCTGGCTGCACATATCTATGGCGATCAAGGTGGTGCGCTCTCCCCTGTTGACCGACTATTCGTCCGCCGTCTGCTCGCGACGGATGGCTGGGGCCGTGATGGCCGCAAATGGCTCGGTCTGGCCTTTTATATCCGCTCGCATATGCTGCGGATGCCGTTGCCGATGCTGCTGAGGCACCTCTGGACCAAATGGCGCAAGGGGCACCGCCCGGCCTAATTGCGCCAGCTCTCCAGCATTGGCACCAGATCGTCAAAGCGATGCAAGATGGCGTCCGCCCCCAGTTCGGCGGAGGCATCGACGAAGCCGAAGCTCACGGCGATGCTGGCCATTCCGGCATTTTTCGCGCCGTCAATGTCGTTCGACGTGTCGCCCAGAAAGACGCAGCGTCCGCCGCCCGCGCGCTCCGCCATCGCCTGCAGCGGTTCGGGGTGCGGCTTGGCCTGGCCGACCGTATCCCCGCCGATCACGGCATCGAATAGGTGCGCGATGTTGAGCCGGTCGAGCATGGGCAGGGTGAAGCGTTCGAACTTGTTGGTGCAGATGGCGACCTTGACGCCGCGCGCGCGGAGCACTTCAATCGCGTGGAGCGCGCCGGGATACGGCCGGGTGTGATTCACCAGATTGGCGTCATAATATTCCATCAGCACCGGCGTCAGCGCATCGAGCCGTTCGGGCGTGAAATCGCCGCTCGCTTTCATCGCGCGTTCCAGCATTATGCGGGTGCCCTTGCCGACATAGCGCTTGATCTCCTCAATGCCGTGCGGAGCAAGGCCGATGGTGCCCAAGGCGTGATTGACCGCGGCTGCGAGATCCGCGCTGCTGTCCACCAGCGTCCCATCGAGATCAAAGCCAACAATATCGAAAGCAATTTCTGTCATGGCGCGCCCATGCCCGCTCTTTTGTGGCAAAGGCAAGCCAAACATGGCAGAGGGACGGAAACGGACGAATGGCGAAGGAATCGGACGAAACGTGAGCGGCACGGTAGAAAAGCGACCCCTGGCGGTCATCATATTGGCGGCGGGGCAGGGGACGCGGATGAAATCCTCGCTCCACAAGGTTCTGCATCCGGTGGCAGGCCGTCCGATGTTGCTGCACCTGCTGGCTACAGTCGAGGAGCTGGCGCCGGCTCACAAGATTGTCGTTGTAGGCGCGGGGCGCGATCAGGTGGAAGGTGCGGTGGCAGGCCATGGCGTCGCCATCGCAGTGCAGGAACAGCAGCTCGGTACCGGTCATGCCGTCGCGCAGGCGCGCGCGGCTCTGGGCCATTTTTCGGGCGATGTGCTGATCCTCTATGGCGATGTGCCGCTGGTGCGCGCCGAAACGATGCGGGCGATGATCGAGCGCCTGACCCGGCCTGACGAGCCGCGCGCCGTGGTTCTCGGTTTCCGCCCGGATGACGCGGCGGCCTATGGCCGGATCATTGCCGACCGGCAGGGCACTATCGAAAAGATGGTCGAATATAAGGACGCCTCGCCAGAGGAGCGCGCCATAACCCTGTGCAACAGCGGGCTGATGGCGGTGCGCGCGGCGGACCTGTTCGTGCTGCTCGATGCCATCGGCAACGACAATGCGGCGGGCGAATATTATCTGCCCGATATCGTGATGCTGCCGGGTGCGACCAGCGCGGTGATCGAGACCGACGATGCCGAAGAAGTGACCGGTGTAAACAGTCGCGTCGAGCTGGCGGCGGTCGAGGCCTTATGGCAGGCGCGGCGGCGCGCCAAGGCGATGGCGGGTGGTGTCACGCTGATTGCGCCGGAAACGGTCTGGTTTTCACACGACACCACTGTAGGGCGCGATGTGGTGATCGAACCCAATGTGGTGTTCGGTCCCGGCGTGACGATTGAGGACGGCGTCACCATCCACGGCTTTTCCCATATCGAGGGGGCGACCGTCCGCACGGGCGCGGAAATTGGCCCCTATGCGCGGCTGCGCCCCGGGGCGGAGATCGGCAGGAACGCCAAGGTCGGCAATTTCGTCGAGATCAAGAAATCTCTGCTGGGCGAGGGTGCGAAAGCCAACCACCTGTCGTATATCGGCGACGCAAGCGTCGGCGCGGGCGCCAATATCGGCGCGGGCACGATCACCTGCAACTATGACGGTTTCCTCAAATATCGGACGAGCCTCGGCGAAGGCGCGTTCATCGGATCGAACAGCGCGCCGGGCGCGCCGGTCACCATCGGCGACGGCGCGATCGTCG
>CAYOZY010000174.1:0-5430 GCA_964408525.1 uncultured Sphingobium sp.
CGATCGTCAGCACGCGCTCGCCGGGGTCGATCATCTTCGACAGGGCGTTGAGCATCGTCGTCTTACCCGAACCCGTACCGCCCGAGATGACGATATTGAACCGGCTCGCGCCTGCGATCTTCAGCGCGGTGCACATCTTCTGGCTCATCGCTCCCCATTCGGAGAGATTGTCGAGCGTGATCGGCTTGGCCGAGAATTTACGGATGGAGATGGCAGTGCCGCGCAAGCTGAGTGGCGGCACGATGACGTTGACGCGCGAGCCGTCGGGCAGGCGGGCGTCGGCCAGCGGCGTGGTCTGGTCGACGCGGCGGCCGACCTTGTTCACGATGCGCTGGGCGATCTGGAACAGATGCTCCTCGTCGCGGAACTGGATCGGCGCGATCTGTAGCTTGCCCTTCTTTTCGATATAGGTCTGGAGCGGGCCGTTGACCATGATATCGGAGATGTCCGGATCCTGGATCAGCTCTTCGAGCGGACCGAGGCCCAGCAGCTCGTCGACCAGAACCTTTTCCAGTGCGAACTGCTCGCGACGGTTCAGCGTCAGCTTCAGCTCCGCCAGAACCTCCATGATGATCGGGCGGAATTCCTCGGCCAGTTCATCCTTGGTCAGTGTCGCCGCGGCTTCCGGGTCGACGCGTTCGAGCAGGCGAGGGAGCACCTGCTCCTTGATCTTGTGAACCGAGGCATCGAAGCCCTGAGGGCCATTATCGCCGCTGTGGTCCGCGTTCATGCGGTCCTGAAGCTTGGCCATCGCCTCGGCGTTCTTCACCTGTTGCGGCGAGAGATCGTCCGGCGCGGCATCCAGCTCTGGCAGGGCAGAAGGATCGATCGGAGGGAATTGTTCGCCGCCCGCTTCCTGCGGCGGGGGGGCGCTCTGCTCGCCGGAGTGCGGAGTGATGACGTGCATCGGCTTCGCCACGCCAAAGGCCGGCCTCATCCCGCCTGGTCCGTTTTTCCGTCCGAATGCGCTCATATGCCTTAACCGGATTCCCTAAATTTCAGGCTGAAACAGCTTGCCCGTTCCGTAACTAGGCTTGAAACCTTTTATAAAGTGCTAAAAATGCCTTCTCGGCGCTGCTGCGGAAATAGTGCGTTAACCAAGCGGCTTTAATGCTATGGCGGATTTAATGTCAGGACTCATTTGATTTCAGTGTCGAGGCTTGTGCTGAAGAGGGCCGGAACGCGAAACGAACGAGGCGAATAGTGGTGCTATTGGACGAGAGAGTGACAAAGTTCCGGCCCTCTTCAGCCAAGTCCTTCGGATGGCTTTCTGCGGGCGAGCTGCTTTGTCGAACGGCTTTGTCGGGGGGAACACCCCGTAACGCGCCGTTCTCCGCGCATCTCATCCCGCATAAAGCCACCTCGGTCGCTGTAATTGATGGGTTCTGACCCCAGGGGAAAAGCATGACTGTCGTTTCATCGCCGCTTCGGTTCGAACCTGCCAGCGAAGGCCATCTGGTCGACGTGACGATCTTGATGCCATGCCTCAACGAAATCATTAGCCTGCCGCACTGTATAGCCAATGCGAAGGATGCGCTGGAGAAGATTGCGCGGCAATTCGGTCTTTCCGGCGAAGTGCTGATTGCTGACAACGGCTCCACCGATGGCAGTCAGGCATTGGCAGAGAAACTCGGCGCGCGCGTTGCCGATATTACCGAGCGCGGTTACGGCGCTGCGCTGATCGGCGGCTGCGAGGCGGCTGCGGGTCGCTTCATTATGATGGGCGATGCCGACGGCAGCTATGATTTCACCGATGGCGTGGCAATGATCGGGCGGCTGCTCGATGGCGCGGACATATGCATGGGCTCCCGCTTCAAGGGGGGGATCGAACCGGGCGCCATGCCCTGGAAAAACCGCTATATCGGGAACCCTATTCTTACCGGCATACTCAACCTGTTTTTCAGGAGCGGGGTGAGCGATGCGCATTGCGGATTGCGCGCGATCACCAAACAAGCCTTCCGCTCGCTGCGTCTGAGCGGCAACGGAATGGAGTTCGCCAGCGAAATGGTCATCAAGGCCAGCCTCAGGAAATTGAGGATGGATGAGGTGCCCGCCAAACTCTCCAGAGACTTGCGCGACCGGGCGCCGCATCTGCGCCCTTGGCGTGACGGCTGGCGGCATTTGCGCTATCTGCTGATGCTCTGCCCTACATGGGCTTTTGGTGTGCCCGGCGTAGCGGCGATTTGCACTGCGAGTTATATCCTCGTGGTTGGGCTGTTGCATCTCCTGGGGATATTGCCCGGACTCGGGCCATTTGGCGCAAGCTGGGCCATCGTTGCGGGCTTTCTGTTTACTGTGGGTCATCAAGCCGGGGTCATGGCCGTCGCTACCTATCTCCACGGAACGAAACTCGGCTATCGCTCTCCCGAACCGTCGATGGAGCGTCTGATGCGGCGCATCAATCTGGAGGGGCTGCTGATTGTGGGCGCGGTCATGATATTCGCGGCCATGGCCTGCTTCGCTGCCATAGGCGTTTATTGGTCGAAGAGTGGGTTCACAGCCCTTCCCAGTATTTTGCCGCTGGTTATGAGCGCGATATTGGGCACGGTCGGCGCGCAGACCATCTTCGGCGGGTTCCTGCTGTCGATCATAGCCGGACATCGCGCGGACTTCGGCGGGACCCAGGCGAACGGCGCCCATGCCGGTCGCAGCGGGGGCGAGACCAGTGAAAGCTCCGGCCATTGACGGAGAGGGGCATGGCCGGTTCGCGATGGGCCAGTGTTGATTCGGGCGAAATCCTGCGCTTTCTGATCGTCGGCGGGCTTTCGGCGCTGATGAATACGACGATAATCGTCATTTTTACTGAGCTTCTGGGCTTGCATTATCTGCTATCGTTCCTGCTCTGCTTTCTGTTGGTGACCGGCACCGGATTTATCCTCAACAGGCAATGGTCCTTTCGGGTTGGCGGCATGGCGCAGTGGCATGAGGCGGCGCGCTATTGCGTAGTCGCGGTCGGCGGCGTTATCACCGCCATGGCGATAAGCTGGGGATTTGTGCGCCTTGGCCTGCCCTATTATATTGCGGTCACGCTGGCGGCCTGCTTTCTTGCGCCCGTCAATTTCATTTCCCACCGATATTGGAGCTTTGGACTTTTGGACTCCAGGAAAGATCGAGCGAATGGCGAGGCGGCAATCCCGGAAAATGTGGGGTTGAAACCTTATGCCCTGTGCCCCGGTCGCACGTCTGACCGTTGTGACTTTGGCGCGCAGCCGAGGCTGTCGCTTGAAACGGGCCATCCGGCAGCGCCGCATGTCGAAATTTTCCAATGCAAGGCATGCGGCCATGGTGTGACGCGGCCCGCCATGCCGGATGTCGCCCCCCTTTACACTGGGCGGGAGACCGAGGATTTTCAGGAGCGCGATGCCGGTTGGATCAGGAAGCTGAAGCATCTTCATGGACGGAGCATTGTTCGCTGGATTCAGCGATATGCAGGGCAATCCCCTTCGCTTTCCGCTGATTTCGGGACAGGAAACGGCATGCTGGCCGCCTCCCTTGCGAAGCGGATTTCCTCGGGTCGGGTCATCGGCCTCGACTTTTTCGACGATCCACCCGCTGAAATAGGCGAGGCGGACTATTGCTCCTTCTCGAAGTCGGAAGAACTGGAAGGTAGGCTGGATCTGCTCACCTGTTTCCATGTGCTGGAACATGATGACAATCCGCATCTGATGCTCAGCCGCCTTACCCGCTATCTCAAGCCGGGGGGCACGCTGGTCATCGAGGTGCCCAATGTCGATTGCGTCTGGACACCATGGTTCGGCACAAAATGTGAAAACTGGTACGCGCCTTATCATCGCCTGCATTTCAGCAGGACCAGCCTTACGGCTCTGTTGAAAAGCAACGGCCTCGAAATATTGGGGCAGGCTGATATTTGCGGGCCGACCTTTGCCCTGTCGATGGCGCGTGTGCTTGGCGTAAGGCCCAATGCGGCGATTTTCGCCATTGCCCTTGCGGCGCGTCCTTTTCAGCTCATGATTGAGAAAATCACAGCTAGGCCGAGCGCACTGAGAGTAGCCTGCCGGAAATCCTGACTGCTCGTTATTTTTGCCTCAGAGCGCCTCTGAAATCGTAGCGATCGAGGATTCTATCGACAGTTTGTGGGCATTGCGTGCATACCAGTCGGCGGTTGTCACCCGCATTTCGGCGCCATGAGCGATGCCATGCAGGATCGTATCGGCCAGCATTTGCGGATCGGCGGCGGGAACGACCAGGCCATTGACGCCATCCTCGACCAGTTCCACCGCTGCATTGTCCTCGCTGGCGACTACTATGCTGGGGACGGAGCGGGCGGAAGCCTCGATGACGACCAGCCCATAGCCTTCGCGGGCGGAAGGCTGGATCAGGAGCGTTGCGCCGCCTAGCGCGGCGTCGAGGGCTTTCTGATCCACGAAACCGGGCATGTCTAATCGATCTGATAGACCCAATTGGCCGACCCGCTCATTCAACATGTCATATTCCGGCCCGCTGCCGACGATGATTGCGTGAAATTCCGTATTTTTCGTCATCGCCAGAGCAAGGGCTTCGACCAACAGGCCGACGCGTTTTTCGGGGATCAGGCGGCCGGCATAGACGACGGTTGCCGGTGAATGGGGCGGTTGGGAGGGCGTGGGTTTCGTTTCCCGATAGAGCCCCGCCAGCCTGAGTGGTGCCTGGGAAAGACCGAGTTCCATCAGGCGCTCGCCATGAACAGTGCTGAACACATGGGCCTGTTGCGGGATGCGCGCGCAAAGCTTCTGGATTGTCCACCCGACGATGCCCAGAGGGCCGAGATAAGCGCGCCAGTATGACCGGCTCCAAACCTCGAACCAGTCCACCGCGATCCGATATTTTCCGAGGGGCTGCAGGACGCCCGCCGCCAACACCGAAAAATAGGGAAAAGACATCATGTGCAGCCGGTCATAGTCTCGCCCATGGCGCAGCAGATGCCATAACAGGCCCATGCCGAAGCGCAGGGGTGGCCATATTCTGCGTTTGTTGTTCGCCGAATATAGCGCCATGCGGGAGCCTGTGGAGATTACCCTCACACCGGGAATGTCCGGTGCATTGTCGTCAGCCCATTGTTTCAGGGTGAAATAGGTAACATTGTGTCCCTGCGCGGCGAGGCGTTCGGCAAGACTGCGATACCAGCGCTCGGCGCCACCGATCGTCCATGGGTAGAGGCAATCATAGATGATGCAGATACGCATGAGGTCAGCGCCCCGCTTTCACCAGCGCAGGGCACTCTGCCGGGAGCGCATATTTTTGATCGACCGGGAAGTCGGCAACGCTGAACGTCCCGCGTATCGGCCGAAGTGCCTTCTCGCCCACGAACATGATGGCCCTCTGGCCAGTGCACAGAGCCTGCACATCCTGCGGCTTTAGTTCCGCCATATCGAGCCGTATCGGGCTTTTCCCCAGGTCCGGGCCAAAAACCGACGCGCTCGTTAACACGTT
>CAYOZY010000175.1:0-5423 GCA_964408525.1 uncultured Sphingobium sp.
TTGCTGGCGAAGTTGGGCGAGAACAGGACCATGTTCATCTGCTGGCCGGCGCGGTCGACCACCACGGAAAGCTCCTCGCCCGCGACCAACCCGGCGGGAAAATCGAAATCCGACGCCGCCTTGAGGATCGCACGACCCTTGCTGTGACGCGAGGCGAGGCTGGCCGCCCCCAGCGCCATCTGGCTCATGATCCACCCGCCAAACGCCCCGCCATATGGGTTTAGGTCGGTCGGCATCACGGTCACGCGGATCACGGGGTGCCCTTCCGGCACGTTCATTTATGCCAACATGCCCAGCGGCTTTTCGACCAGTTCGCGGAACACGCTCATCAGGCGGGCGCCATCCGCGCCGTCGATGGCGCGATGGTCGAAGCTGCCGGTCGCGCTCATCACCGTAGCGATTTGCAGGCTGTCTTCAACAACGAAGGGTCGCTTCTCGCCCGCGCCGATCGCCATAATCATCGCCTGCGGCGGATTGATGACCGCCTCAAACTGTTTGATGCCCATCATGCCCATGTTCGAAATGGATGCCGTGCCACCCTGATATTCATGCGGCTGCAGCTTCCCGTCCTTCGCGCGCTGGCCCAGATCCTTCATCTCGTTGGAAATGGCCGACACGCTCTTGGTGTTCGCATCCGTTATAATCGGCGTGATCAGGCCCGACGGGATCGACACCGCGACGCTGATGTCCGCGCGGCTGAACTTCAGCATCTGGTCGCCCGCGAACTGCACATTACATTCCGGCACTTCTATGAGCGACAGCGCCAGCGCCTTTATCAGCATATCGTTGACGGAGAGCTTCACGCCCCGGTTTTCGAGCGAAGTGTTCAGCTCAGTACGCAGCTTCAGCAGCGCATCGAGGCGTATATCGACGGTAAGATAGATATGCGGCACCGTCTGCTTGGACTCGGTCAGGCGGCGCGCGATGGTCTTGCGCATGTTGGAGAGCTTGACGAGCGCGTGCGGGATGCCGAAATCCTGCGCGGCGATGGGCGCCGAAGCGGCTGGAGCCGAAGTCGACGCAACCGGTGGCGCGACAGCGGGAACACCGCCCGCTGCGGCCTCAACGTCCGCCTTGACGATGCGGCCATTGGGCCCGGTTCCACTTATGGTCGCTAGGTCTATCCCGCGCGCATCGGCGATACGGCGAGCGATGGGCGAAGCCTTGACGCGGGGGGTTGACGATGCCGGCGCGGGCGAAGGCGATGCAACTGCAGCCTGAGGCGCAGTCGCCGAAGGGACACCCGTTGGCGCCGAAGCGGGTGCTGCCTCCTCGACCTTGGCAGGCATGGGAGGCGTAACGGCTGGCTTTGCGGCAGGAACAGAAGCAGGAGCAGCCTCACCCTCCCCCGCCATCACGCAGATGACCGTGCCGACCTTTACGTTCTCGGTTCCCTCCGACACCAGAATTTCGGAGATCACGCCTTCATCTATCGATTCGAACTCCATCGTCGCCTTGTCGGTTTCGATCTCCGCGAGCAGATCGCCGGAGCTGACGGTATCGCCCGGCTTCACCAGCCATTTGGCAAGTGTGCCCTCCTCCATCGTGGGAGAAAGCGCGGGCATTTTGATTTCGATCGACATGAGGTATGAAGCCCTTCTCTGGAGCTGTTCCGGATGGCGGCACTGTTCGGCGTCATCCCTTCATTGGTCAAGCCCGTCGAGGCTATATTCGGCAAAAAAATGCATATTTGGCACATTTTATCGGGAGGATGTGCAAATGAGAACCTATATGGTTATAATGGACGAAAGCGCGGAAGCCGAAAAGGCGATGTACTTCGCCGCGCGCCGCGCCGCCAAGACCAGCGGCGGCGTTCATATCGTCGCGCTGGTCCCGCCGCCGGAATTTGTCCAGTGGGGCGGTGTTCAGGCGACGATGGAAGAGGAAGCCCGCCAGCGCGCCGAGGCGATGGTCATGGGTTCGGCCGGAACGCTGATGGAGGAATCGGGCGTGCGACCAAGGATCACGGTAAAGAGCGGCGATCCTGTTGTGGTGGTGCGCACGATCCTCAAGGAGGATGAAAGCATCGCCGCGCTGGTTTTGGGGGCGGCCGCTCAGGGCGCGCCCGGTCCTCTCGTTTCCCACTTCGCCAGCGCGGAGGCGGGCAAGATGCGCTGCCCGATCATGATCGTGCCGGGCGGCCTGTCACGGGAAGAGATCGACCTGCTGAGTTAACATCATTTGCGCTTCACCGGCCCGTGTTTGCGGCTGGTGTGGCGGATATTGGCAGGGCGCCCCTGACGGTGGATCGGGCGGGCGCGGGCGGAACCATTGCCTGCTCCCCTTCTCCCGCGCGCGCCGCGCATCGGCATATGGTTCGCTCCATCGGGCAGCTCGAACCGGAGCGATCCGGTCGCCGTATCCGCCTCGACCAGCCGCAGATCGATCACCTGCCCGACATGATAACGGTCGCCGGTCTGTTCTCCCTCCAGCGCGCGATGCGTTTCGTCATAGCGAAACCGCTCGGTCCCCAATGTCGATACCGGCACCAGTCCATCCCCGCCCAAGCCCTTCACGGTCGCGAAAAAGCCGAAACTCTGCACACCCGTGATCCGCGTCGTCATGACCTGCCCCAGATGCTCGGCGAGATAAGCCGCGACATAGCGATCCACAGTCTCGCGTTCGGCCTCCATGGCGCGCCGTTCATGCCGGCTGATCAGCTCACCTACGCGCGCCATATGCTTGTAGTCTTCCTGGCTCAGGCTGGTCAAAGGAGGTAGGGCATGTCCTCTCGGCGCCGGCATTTCGAGGTCGAACGCGCCGACCAGCGAACGATGCACCAGCAAATCCGAATAACGCCGTATCGGCGAGGTGAAATGCGCATAGCTGCCCAGCGCCAAACCAAAATGACCGGCATTTTGGGGGCTATAATAGGCCTGCGTCTGGCTGCGCAATATCTGCTCCATGATGATCGGGCGTGCCTCATGGCCCTCCAACCGCTCGATCAGGCGGTTGAAGATTGCGGGCGTGATCACCTGACCCAGCGCAAAGCCAATGTCGTAGGTCGCGAGATATTCCTTCAGCGCTACAAGTTTATCGCGCGATGGCGGTTCATGCACACGATACATCACCGGCGCTTTGCGGCTTTCCAGCGCCATGGCGGCAGCAACATTGGCGGCGATCATATAATCCTCGATCAGCATGTGCGCATCGAGCCGCTCGCGCACAGCGACACTGACGATCTTCCCTGCATCGTCGAGCACCACGCGCCTTTCAGGCAGATCCAGCTCCAGCGGACCGCGCGCACTACGCGCCTTGGCCAGCAGGCTCCAGCAGTCCCAGAGCGGCCTGAGCGCCAACTCGGTCAGATCATGCGCCTTCGCGCCATCGATAGCGGCCTGTGCGTCCTCATAGGGAATGTTCGCCGCCACGCGAATGATCGCGCGGGCAAAGCGCCAGCTCTTCATCTTGCCCCGCGCATCGAAGGTCATGTGGCAGGTCATCGCCGCCCGGTCCTCGCCCGCCTTCAACGAGCATTTGTCCGAAGAGAGCGCATGCGGCAGCATCGGTACGACAAGATCAGGGAAATAGACGCTGTTGCCGCGCTTCCTTGCCTCGCGGTCGAGAGCCGAACCGGGGCGCACATAATAGGACACATCGGCGATCGCTACGATCGCCCGGAAGCCGCCAGCATTGGCAGGGTCATCGTCAGGCGCCGCCCAGACGGCATCGTCGAAATCCCGCGCGTCAACCGGATCGATCGCGACGATCGGCAGGTGACGCAGGTCCTCGCGCCGATCTTCGTGCAACGATAGCGCGGAAACAACCCTCGCCTCTTCTTCCACCGCCTCCGAAAACACATGCGGGATACCATATTTGTGGATCGCGATCCGGCTGAAGCTGCGCGGCGCGAACGGATCACCCAACACCATCGCCACGCGCGCGGTGATGCGCGGGGGGCGACCGCTCGCTTCGCACAGCACCAGATCGCCCGGCCCGGCTCCGCCAAGATCGGAGATCAGCGTGCTGTTGCGGATGCGCTTGTCGACAGGCCGCAGCCAGAAACGGTCGTTCTCACCTTTTTCTACAACACCGAGAAGCTGCTCCTCGGCTTTGCTGAGCTTCTTCATCGGGTGAGCGATCAGCCCCTTGCCTGCATCCTCCGTGCGCGCGAGGATGCGGTCGCCGATCCCCAGCGCGCTTGCCTTGCGACCGCGCTCGATCACCCTCAGGCGCGGCGGCGGCATGCCCTCGGCCTCCCATCGCTCCGGCGCCGCTATCGGCTGGTCGCCATCCACCTCGATGACACGCAGCACCGTGACGCGCGGCAGCCCGCCCATTTTATGAAAGGCCCGGCCCGGTCCGATGTCGATCAGGCCTTCATCAGCCATATCCTTGAGCAGCGCCTTAAGCAGGATCTTCTCCTGCCCATGAAGCCCGAAGGCTTTGGCGATCTCGCGCTTGCCTGCGGGCTGCCCGCTGGTTTCGATATATTCGAGAATCTGCTGCCGCGAGGGCATTCCGGGAATGGGGCGTTTGACCATGCTGCTCGTTAGGCCGCTTTGCCAGCCAAGGCCAGCAAAAGCAGGGTCACGCCGTCAGCCAGACCATGCCCCCGCCGATGAGCAGCGACGTCATGGCAAGCGGCAGCGCGGCCTGCCATCCCCTGCCCACCCCTGCGATACCAAGCACGAGCACGAGCTTGGTCAGATTGTTGACCAGGATCGGCAGCGAAAACAGAAACCCCAAAAAGCGCCAGTCGCGGATCGCATGTTCGAGATTGGCCGCCGCTATGATCGCTGCATCGACATCGTAAAGCCCGGTGAGGCCGATCAGCACCTCCGCCCCCCGGTCGCCGAAATACGCGATGGTCCAGCGCGAGATGACGATCACGACCGTAACCACCGCGGCGAAGCCCACGGCGGGCCAGAAATCGAAAGGATTACGGCTGGCACTCAATGCTTCGCCAGTGTTCGGGCTTCCCCTCATGGCCATAATCGTCGCGGCTAAAGCGTAAAGGATCGCGAACAGCAGCGCGAGCCCAATCCCTTCCAGAAAGCCGAACAGGGCGGCAGGCGCAACCACCGCGCACAGGATGAGAACCCGGATCGGCATGACCGCCGTGGCGGCGGCAATCCCGGCGTTGAGCGTTGCCATGGGCGCATCGGGATGTCGCAGGCGTCGCGCCAGCTCCAGCGTCACTGCGGTAGAGCTGTATGTCGCACCTATCGCCGCCGCCGCAATGGTTCCGCGCGCATTACCGAAGCGCTTCGATGCCCAATAGCCCGCGAATGACAGCCCCGTAACGAATACCACTACCAGCCAGATCATGCGCGGATTGAGCGCGTCATAAGGCCCCATCGCTTTGTCCGGCAAAAGCGGCAGCGCCACAAGCGTAATCGCGCCATATTGCGCAGCGGCGCGAATGTTGAGAACACCGGGAATAAAAGGGGCCACGGATCGGCCAGTCTCACCGGATTAAA
>CAYOZY010000176.1:0-5373 GCA_964408525.1 uncultured Sphingobium sp.
CGCTCGCGCCCAGGGCGTATCGCGCGGGCCAAGCACTGTAGAGGCCAGCACCAGCGCGAAGGCAACGCTGCCAAGCGTAAAAAAGAACACATCCGCAGGCGCGTCGGGGCTGCGGAACAGCACCGCCACCAGCATCACCGCGAAGCCGGCCGCACGAGCCAGGGTTGGGGCCGCGCCGCGCAGCGGCGGGGCATCGCCATACGCGCCCACCAGAACAGCCAGCGCCTGCTCCCTCTGTCCGCCGCCACTGCCGCCATTTCCGGCAGCGCCCAATGGCACGAGGCTGAATTGCCTCAGCACCACATCCTGCCGTGGCACCAGCACCATGCCCGCACAGGCCGACAGCCCGGACAAAGCAGCACTGGCGGCGGCGAGCGCATCCTCGATAGCCCCGCTCTCCTCGACCCGTTGCTCGATGGCGCGGCGTTCATCCGCTGAAGGTTCGGCAACCTGCATCATGCCATCAACGAACATGCGCAGCCCGGTTTCGGTAGGCATCCGCCCCGCAGAAACATGCGGCGCAGCGAGCAGGCCCATCTCCTCAAGATCCTGCATTACGTTGCGGATGGAGGCCGACGAAAGATTGAGGCCGGGAAGCTGGCTGATCGTACGCGATCCGACCGGCGCGCCCGTGCCAAGATAATTCTCGACCACCAGCCGGAAAATTCCGCGCGCGCGATCATTCAGTTCGGAAATAGGGACAATGGTCATGCGACCCTATCTAGTGCCGCTGGCTCCTCACCTCAATCCATTAGGGCATGACGAAGGGCGCGCCTTGCGACGCGCCCTATGCCGCCATTACCCGGCATTCAGCTGAAGCGCGGTCGCAATATACGCTGAGGCTGGTTTCCGCCCTTGATGGTGTATGTAAGCTGATGAGGCTGGCGAACCCTTGTCTCCGCTATCGAAAGATCAGCTTCGGTTGAGCGCTCCTGCACCAATTCAGGTTCCGCAAGCCCGTTCTGCTGCGCGATCAGGAAGTTTGCCCTCCTAAGCCGATTCTTGCGGGTCAGGAAGGGGTTCTCGACACAGGGCCGCTCGGCAATCATGGCCTCGCGGCGGGCAGAGAGCGAGCCTCCCGCAACCGCAGGTGAAATCATCGCGGCGTATGTTCTGGTCGCCAAGGGCTCACGGTAATTTCCAACAACGGTTTCGGCTTCGATATATTCCTCGCGCGCCGCATCTCTATCGTCGGCATTGGTCAATGTCTCCATTGCACGGTGAGTACCTATCATGGGGTCCGGGGGAACAGGAGACGTTACATAGGACAAATTATCGCCCTTGGCATCGCGTCCGACGACGCCTGTCGTTCGGCGTCGCACGAAGGCATATGCAGCCGCGCTGCCCAGTAACAGTGCCAATCCCACCCCTAATGCCCAGTTTGCCGGGGTTGCATCGTTCGCGCTCGTCACCGCTTCGGCAGGCACCGGTTCAACTGGCGGGCTTCCTACCGGCATCGGTTCGGCAGCACTCGGCGAAACCTCAATGGGGAGCTGGGCGGCGTCGTCGCGCACTGCGCCTGGGATTTGCGCAGGCGTTACGGCCACCTGCGATGGCGATGCTTTGGGGGCTACCTCATTGACAACCTGCGAGGGCTTTGTGGGAGATAATGCGGTCTTGCCGACGGACGACGATGCGGAACGCAGTGCCGAAGGTTGCGACTCAGGCGCGGGCGCAGGTGGCGTTTGCTGAACAACCGGAGTAGACGGCGCGAATACCGTCACGGGCGCACCTGTTGTAGATGGAGGCGCAATCGCACCGGCGTCCATGGGCGTGACGCTGGTTACTACAGGCGGCGCCGCAGAGGGTTGCGGAGCTACCGGTGGCTCGACGACAGTCTGCGCGAGCAGCGCGGTTGAAGAAAGCGCGAGAACAGCGGCAATCGCGGTTCCGGCGAAGCGAGCGGGGGTGCAATAATTTTTCATGGCGGGAATTTTAACCTTTCGGTTACGATAAGGTTCTCTGTGCCCTCCGACGAAAACGGCGAACCGAAAATTTGGTTCGACAAGCCGAGCGAGTCGAACGATTCCGTCGACGAAGCGAACGGTTTTTTTACGTCGCGACTTGTGTCGTTGGACCTGTCAGCATAAGTCGCCGCTTCATTCATGCCGTCTCGAAAGGCTTTTCAGATCATGCGCCCATCCGGCCGAACTCCCGATCAAATGCGCCCCATAACCATCGAACCCGGCTTCACGCGCCATGCCGAGGGAAGCTGTCTGGTCAGCTTCGGCGACACCCGCGTGCTCTGCACCGCCAGCGTGGAGGAACGCGTGCCGCCTTTCCTGCGGGGCAAAGGTGAAGGCTGGGTGACGGCGGAATATGGTATGCTGCCTCGTTCCACCCACACCCGCAGCAACCGCGAGGCCGCCAAGGGCAAGCAATCGGGCCGCACCCAGGAAATCCAACGCCTCATCGGCCGGTCACTGCGCTCGGTGGTCGATCTCAAGAAACTTGGCGAGCGCCAGATCACCCTCGATTGCGACGTAATCCAGGCCGATGGCGGCACCCGCACCGCCTCCATTTCCGGCGCGTGGGTTGCGCTGCGCATCGCCATCGATACGCTGATGCAGAGCGGCGCTCTCAAGGACGACCCGATCGTCACGCAGGTCGCGGCCATAAGTTGCGGTATCTTTCAGGGCACTCCGGTACTCGATCTCGATTATGACGAGGACAGCTCCGCCGAGGCCGACGCCAATTTCGTGCTTACCGGCGACAGCAAGCTCGCGGAGGTGCAGGCCACCGCAGAGGGCGCGACGTTCGACGAGGAAGAGCTGCTGCGCCTGCTGCGCCTCGCGCGCATCGGTTGCGGCCAGATTTTCGACGCACAGCGCAAGGCGACCGGCCGATGAAAGGCATATGGTCGTGACCGACGACTGGGGTGGCGAGCAGGCAATCCGAAAGCTTGCGCCGGGCAGGCTCGTCATCGCCAGCCATAATGCCGGAAAGGTGCGCGAGATCGCCGAACTGCTCGGCCCCTATGGCGTAGAACCGGTGTCTGCGGGCACGCTGGGCCTGCCCGAACCCGAAGAAACCGGCACGACCTTCATCGCCAACGCCGAGCTGAAAGCTCTTCAAGCGGCGGACCTTTCCGGGCTGCCCGCGCTCGCCGACGACAGCGGCCTATGCGTCGATGCGCTGGGCGGCGACCCCGGCATTTTTTCAGCGCGCTGGGCCGGACCGAAAAAGGATTTTGGCCTCGCCATGCGCCTCGTGCACGAAGCGATAGAGAGCAAAGGCCTGGATGCCGGCCACGACGCGCACTTCATCTGCGCGCTCGCGCTGGCTTGGCCGGACGGCCATGTCGAAGCCTTCGAGGGCCGGGTCGACGGCGTCATCGTCTGGCCGCCGCGCGGGACCAAGGGCTTTGGCTATGATCCGATTTTCCAGCCGCTCGGCCATGCCATCAGCTTCGCGGAGATGGAGCCTGCGGCCAAGCATGCGATGAGCCACCGCGCCGATGCATTTCGACAACTGGTCGCAGCGGTGCTGGACTAGGATCAGTCGCCCAGAGACGCCAGCCTGACGCCCCTGGCGGCACGGGTGTCCTGCGCCACCTGTTCATCCTCGTCCGCGCGCAGGCCCACTATATTGCCAGCAGGGTCATAGCGGCATACGAGCACATCGAAATTCTCGCCGACGGCTATGCCGCATCCGACCTGCGTCGTCGTACGCCATATGATCTGGCTGTAATGGCCGGTGTCGCTCCACCGGCCCGTGGCGCTGGTTTGCGGAAAGGCGCGAGCAACATAGTGGCGCCGCTCTCTCAGAAACGCGTCGACCATCTGGTCATAACCATAGGCGCCATGCGTCCCTATCCACAGATTTTCGCCGCGCGGCTTGGGTCCGGCGATCCTGCCATGATAAAGTGTGCCCGCGCGGGCGAGTTCTTCGGCATGCGCCTGCGCTCCAGCCGCGAGCATGTTGCTCCAGCGCAGCGGCGGCGCCTGCCAACGCGCGCGTTCCATATTGTGGGACTCAAGCACGACCGCGCGCAGTTGATCGGCATCGGGCACATCCGCGCGCGCGCTCATCGGCACAAGCGATGCCGTTACACACAGTAGCGCGACCCGAATATTCCGCATATGAGCCGAAGGCATAATGATAGCGGCGAATCCCGGCAAATGCGTTAAGAATTATGAACCGCACACGGCATTTGCCGAAGGTGCCGCCGTCGCCGCGCCCTCCCCTCTGGCGCTCTATATCCACTGGCCGTTCTGCGTTTCCAAATGCCCCTATTGCGATTTCAACAGCCATGTGCGCGATAGCATCGACATCGCGTCATGGCGTTCCGCGCTGCTCGCGGACATGGCGCATGAGGCGGCGCTTGTGCGCGGACGCACTCTCGGCTCGATCTTCTTCGGCGGAGGCACGCCATCGTTGATGCCGCCCGCGCTTGTCGCCAGTCTGATCGAGGCGGCGCAAAAGCATTGGGCCTTTGCGTCCGACATAGAGATAACCTTGGAAGCCAACCCCAACAGCGTCGAGGTTGAGCGTTTTTCCGACCTTTCGACGGCAGGCGTCAACCGCGTGTCGATCGGCGTGCAATCGTTCGAACAGGAGGCTCTGCATTTTCTCGGTCGCGCGCATGATGCCCGCGAAGCCCACGCGGCGATAGACACTGCCCAGCGCTGTTTCGCCCGCACCAGCTTCGACCTCATCTATGCATTGCCAGCCCAGACCGCCGACCAATGGGAGGCCCAGCTCCGTAAAGCGCTTTCCTTTGGCACCCACCACCTTTCTCTCTATCAGCTTACGATAGAGCCCGGCACCCGCTTCGAAACGATGGTCCGGCGCGGAGAATTCACTCCCGCTGATGCGGATCACGCCGCAGATCTCTATGACCTGACGCAATCCGTCACGGCGACGGCGGGTATCCCCGCCTATGAGGTGAGCAATCATGCCAGCCCCGGCGAAGAGAGCCGCCATAACCTCACTTATTGGCGCTATGGCGATTATGTTGGCATCGGTCCGGGCGCGCACGGTCGACGAAACGGAACCGCCACGCAGCGCCATAAAAAGCCGGAAAACTGGCTCTATGCCGTGGCCCGCTATGGCCACGGTTGCCAGAGCGAAACACCGCTGGCGCCAAGCGAACGCGCACGCGAGGCGCTGATGATGGGGCTGCGTCTTGCACAAGGTGTGGATAGCGCCGCGCTGGGCCAGCGCCTCGGTCTGACCGCCAGCGATATGCTCGATCAGACAGCCCTTGCTCGCCTCGCGGAGCACGGCCTGCTTCGCCTCGAAGGCAATCGCGTCACCGTCACGCCTTCGGGCATGCTTGTGCTCGATGCGATCCTGCCGCAGATTGTGCTATAACCCTAGGGTCAGGACCCATTAATCGCATGAGCCGGGGTGGCTTGCTGCGGGATGAGA
>CAYOZY010000177.1:0-5344 GCA_964408525.1 uncultured Sphingobium sp.
GCAATAGTGAACCTGAACACCTGCTCGCCGACATCGTAACTCATATGAGGCTGCCTCATCGGGATCCTAAAACCTCCCCAGCGGCTCACATCATAGACAAGAAGGGCACTGAAATCGGCGCGCCCGGTTTCCACATCGTCGAGCAGCTTCTGTAATGCTTGCCGCCCGCCGATGTTGAGGCCGCTTTTTCCTTCGTCAGCATAAGTTCTGACGATCTCATATCCGCGTTGTTCGGCATATCGGCGGATCGCTTCGGACTGATTGTCCGTCGAATATTGCTGGTGTTCGGTCGACATGCGCACATATTCAGCCGCCCTGATCTTGGGCGGCTCTGCCGGACCATTTGATCCATCCTCTGCCAACCAATTTATTACCATCGTCGCCTCATTTTGGCGGCCATAGTCGAACAATGACCAACGCTTCTTTTACAGGAAGAAAGGGGGAAGCATGGTTCCTAAAAGCGGAAGTCAACTTCGAGATTCGGCCTTTTTTCTGTCGGAAACTGTGCTGGCGACACAAATAGGTGAAGCTCTTCGTGCTGAACTGGGTGCGAGTCGGCGAGCGACCAAGACCGTAATGCGCTGGACGGGTGTCAGCGACCGATCGGCTCGGGCGTGGCTGCATGGGCGAGCTAGTCCCAGTGGATTGCATCTGGTGACTCTCGCGGCCCACTCGGACACTGTGATGACCACGTTGCTCAAACTGACCGGACGTGGGGAACTCGAAATCGGCCTGCGTCTCAAGGAAATCGAAGCGGATCTGGTGCGTCTCCTGGCCATTGTTCGCGATGCGGAATTGAAGGCCGATTGATTGGGACAAGTTGAAATGTGCCGGCGGTTCGGTTCCCATATTCGGCATCGAATTTTCCCGTTTCCGCCGAACCGGGAAAAACGGGCCGTAGACCGCAGATTTGTGCGGTGTTTCGACGGGTGATGAGCCTCCCATGGGCTCGGAAACGGCATTTTTCCCGATAAATTCCCGTTGATCCGGGAAAATCGTGACACAGACCGGACCGCCCATGACTGTACCACGCACCACTTTTTTAACATTCCGCATTTCTCTCGCGATGACTTTGCCTATAGGGAAAATTGCGCCCGACAGTCCACGGGTTTGCGGGCTGCGGCGCATCTGATGCTATACTTGATGGTAGGGCTGTGCTGGCTTAGGCGAACCCAAGCATCTCGCGCCGGGCCTGCCAGTCCAGCGGCAGATTGGCGGCGCGAGCAATACGCCGTCGATTGAGCTGCACGGGCTGACGGCCATCCCTAAAACCCCGGCTGTGGTAGATTTTACTCCGCCGTTTATACATCTACTCGACCCGCCTCCACGTCGTCCAGAAGATGTTTGAGGCCAGGCCGATCCATATTGCCGCCGGAACAGCCGCCATCGCCATAGAGAACGGACATCAGCTCCTCGCGTGGCGGGGAGCCTCCACAAAAACATCCGAATGTACGGCAGGAATCATGAAGGAATGTCGTCGCACCGGGAGAAAGACAGCTATTTGAGCATCACTCGACATTTTGCGGAATAAGAACATAATAAGAACATATGTTCTCTGATTCGCATATTTCCATCGAGATCGGGAAGCCTTCAATGGCTGCCTTATCAACGGCTGAGCCCGAAGTGCGGATGGGTTTGGGCAGTGCAGAGGCTGACGCGTGTCTCAAAGGTGGTCTGACCATGCAGGGACTGCATGAATTCTACCCGGCGGACATGAAGGATGCGACGGCGCTCAACGGTTTTGCGTTGCTGATTGCGGCCATGCGGCAGCGCCATCATGGCTGCGCAATCATCTGGGCGCGGGAGGCGAGGGCGGCGCGAGAGGATGGATATCCTTATGGCCCCGGCCTTGCCGAACTTGGGATGGATGCCTGCGTCATGACCTTGCTGCTCCTGCCCGATGCGAAGGCCATATTGCGGGCGACTTTGGATGCCGCGCGGGATGCAGCGGTATCGGCGGTCATAATCGAGCTGGCGGGCAGGCAGCCGCTGCTCGACCTCACCGCCACAAGGCGCCTCGCGCTCGCCGCAGCCGAAAAGGATACAATGGTGCTGCTCGTCCGTAGCCGGTCGGGTCCCACGCCCAGCGCCGCCCATACACGCTGGCAGGTCACCGCCGCCCCGTCGCGCAGGCTGGAAGCCAATGCGCCGGGCCCGCCCGCCTTTGCCCTTACCCTGTTGCGTCAGCGCGGCGGACGCGACGGCATCGATATCGTCCTGGAGTGGGATCGTGACACAGCCTCCTTCCGCTTGGTCGACGGGCTTGGCCACGTCGCGCCGCTATCTCGCCCTCAACTTGCCCTGGCTGGCGGCGGAGCGAGCGGTGCGCAGCGGAATCGCGCCGCCTGACGCACCCTTTGCGCTCATAGAGAAACATCGCGGCACACAGCGTATCGTCGCGCTTTCTTCACGCGCGCTGCCGCTCGGGCTGGAGCCGGGCTTGCCGCTCGCCGATGCGCGTGGCCGTGTGCCGGAACTGTTGGCGATCCCGCATGACGGGCAGGCGGACCGGAGGATGCTTGACCGGCTGGCGCGCCTCTGCCTTGCCTATACGCCCAGCGTTGCGCCCGACCCGCCACAGGGGCTGATGCTCGACATTACCGGCTGCGCCCATCTTCAGGGCGGAGAGGCACCCATGCGCCGCGCGCTGGTCGCCCGGCTAGCCGACCAAGGGTTCAGCGCCCGCGCCGCGATTGCCGACACGCCGGATGCAGCGCGGGCGCTCGCGCGCTTTGGCGGTGGCGATGTGCGCGCGCTGCCGGTAGCCGCGCTGGACATGGAAGACCAGGTGCGGATCGCGCTCCAGCGTGCTGGCTTGCGCACCATCGGCGATGTCGCGGATCTGCCCGTCGCGCCGCTCGCCGCGCGCTTCGGCGAAGGGCTGGTGCGCCTGCTCGACCGTCTGCTGGGGCGGGAAGACCCGCATATTGTGCCCCACCGTCCGCAGGAGATGATCTGCGCAGAGAGACGCTTTGCCGAGCCGATTGGCCGCAACGAAGATGTGCTTGCGGTAATGGGTGCGCTGATGGAGCAGGTGGCGGAAGGGCTGGCGCAGCGCGGCGAAGGCGGTCGCGCTTTTGTCGTGCGGCTCCATCGCAGCGATGGCCATGTTGCCTCCATCGCCATCGAGACAGGCGCGCCGACGCGCGACCCGGCGCTATTGGTGCGGCTGTTGCGCGAGCGTATCGACAGTCTCGCCGATCCGCTCGACCCCGGTTTCGGCTATGACGCCGTCGACCTGGCGGCTATACGAACCGAGACGCTCGCGGAACAACAGTCTCGACTGACACACGAAGCATGCCGGTCGCCCGACATCGGCCCGCTGCTTGACCGGCTGGCGGCGCGTTATGGCAAGGATAGAGTTCTGCGTTTCGCCGCCAGCGACAGCCATATTCCCGAACGGGCGGGCATGCTTATCCCGGCCCATGCGTCCCCTCCTAATGTGCACTGGCTGCCCGCCGAGGCCGGTGAGCCGCCACTCCGCCCGCTGCTGCTGTTCGACCCGCCGCAGCGGATCGAGGCGATTGCCGAAGTGCCGGATGGGCCGCCGTGCCATTTCCGCTGGCGCGGCCAGAGCTATCGCCTCATTGCCCACGAAGGGCCGGAGCGGATCGCGCCGGAATGGTGGCGCAGAAGGGACGGTCGGGCGGACCATCCCAGCCTCACCCGCGATTATTATCGTGTCGAGGATGAAGCGGGGCGCCGATTCTGGCTGTTCCGCCACGGCCTTTACGAGCGCGAGACGAGCGAGCCGCGCTGGTATGTGCACGGCCTGTTCGCATGAGTGACGTATCGGCTTATGCCGAACTGGCGACGGCGACCAGCTTCTCCTTCCTGCGTGGCGCGTCGCAACCGCGCGACATGGTGAAGACTGCGATCAGCCTGGGCATGAGCGGCATCGGCATTGCCGACCGCAACACGGTGGCGGGCGTGGTGCGTGCGCATGTCGCGCTGCGCGAATTACAGGAAGCAGGCCATGCGGACGAGTTCCGGCTGGTGGTCGGCGCGCGGCTCGCCTTTGCAGATGGAACGCCCGACATATTCGCCTATCCCGCCACGCGCTTGGGCTGGGGCCGGCTCACCCGCTTGCTGACGGTGGGCAATCTGCGCGCGGAAAAAGGCGACTCTATCCTCCATCTTGGGGATCTGCTGGAGCATAGCGAAGACCTGCTTTTGATCGCGATGCCTCCCGCCACCGCAAGCCTTCTTGTGCGGCTGAAGCAGGCGGCGCCCGGCCGTGTGTGGCTCGGCGCGGTGATGGAGCGCGGCGGACGCGATGCGCGCCGCCTCGCCTGCGCGCGGATGCTGGCGGCGCAGGCGGGCGTGCCGCTGATCGCGCTTAATGACGCGCTGTATGCCGGGCCTGAGGCGCGGCCCTTGCATGACGTGATGACTGCGATCCGCCTCAAGACCACGGTGCAGGCGGCGGGGCGACAGCTCGCTGCTCATGCCGAACGGCATCTCAAGCCGCCCAGCGAAATGGCGCGACTGTTCGCCTCCTGCCCCGAAGCGGTTGCCGAAACCGGCGCCTTCCTCGCCCGCATTTCCTTCACGCTCGACGATCTGCGCTATGAATATCCGCATGAGCCGGTCCCCTATGGCTGGGAGCCGCAGGACTGGCTGGAGCATCTGGTGATGGAGGCCGCTCACCAACGCTATGGCGAAACCCTCCCCCCCGATGCGCAAAGGCGGATCGACGAGGAGTTCAGGCTCATCCGCGAGCAGAATTACGCCTATTATTTTCTAACAGTGCACGACATCGTCCGCTTCGCCCGCGCGCAGGAACCACCGATCCTCTGCCAGGGGCGCGGATCGGCCGCCAACAGCATCGTCTGTTTTCTGCTGGGCGTCACCTCGGTCGATCCGACCGAGCATGACCTGCTCTTTTCCCGCTTCATCTCGGCCGAGCGCAAGGAGCCGCCCGATATCGATGTCGATTTCGAGCATGAGCGGCGCGAAGAGGTGATGCAATATATCTACCGCCGCTATGGGCGCGACCGGGCCGGTATCGCCGCTACCGTCATCCATTATCGGCCACGCAGCGCCGTGCGCGAGGTCGGCAAGGCACTGGGGCTTTCCGAAGACGTGACCAGCCGCATGGCCAGTACCGTCTGGGGCAGTCATTCATCGAAATATGAGCGCAAGCGGGTGAGCGAGAGCGGCTTCGACCCGGACAATCCGGAAATCGCCCGGCTCAACCATTTTGTGCAGCAGATCCTCCATTTCCCTCGCCACCTCTCGCAGCATGTCGGCGGCTTCATCCTGACTCAGGGTCGGCTCGACGAGATTGTGCCGATCCACAATGCGGCGATGGAGGACCGCACCTTCATCGAATGGGACAAGG
>CAYOZY010000178.1:0-5289 GCA_964408525.1 uncultured Sphingobium sp.
CCGCGCACGCAGCCCCTCATCCAGTCGGTGAAGCAGCGAGGCGGCCTTGGTCTGTTTCCGCGCTCCCTGCCGCGCCATGGCGACCTGTGGCGTGGCCCTGTCGACTGGGCCGAGGCGAGCCGCCGCATCGCGCAGGTCCATCACCCCTATCATTCCCGCATAACCGCGATGATGGAGGATCTTCACGCGCGCCACGGGCAGGCCATGCTGCTCGACGTCCATTCCATGCCGCCGCTTTCCGTTCATCCGGGCCAGCCTCGCCCGGACATTGTGATCGGCGATCGCTTCGGCGCCAGCGCCTCCTCGCGCTTCTCCGATTTGGCGCGCACTGTGGCGGGCGACCACGGCTTTGTTGCCGCGCTCAACCACCCCTATCCTGGTTCCTATCTGATCGAGCGGCACGGACAGCCGGGGAGGGGGAAGCATGCGCTCCAGATCGAGATTTCGCGCGATCTTTATCTCGACTCGGAACTCGACCGGCCCGGCCCCGGTCTGGAGCGGACCCGCGCGATGTTGACCGAGCTGGCGCGAGCCTTGGCCGATGAAATGATTCGCGGCGAATATACGCTCGCCGCCGAATGATCGCGCTTCTGGCTGGTGGCTCGGCGATGTGGACGGGCGCCGAAGTTTTGTCCCATATCGGGACGTTTGTATCGGTATTTAATATAACTTACTGATATAAAACAATTATTTTAGTAATCAACAGGCCGATTCAGCCCCATAAAAAACCACCCTATGCAAGCATAGGGTGGCCAGGTTCAGGGAGGAGATACCTTCGAAGGGGAAGGTATCAACGCGGGCGCCCGAAAGGGGAACAGGCACCAACGCCAGTTATAGTTAAGTCATAAGGGCTAATTTTTCAACTACCCGATTACGTGACAGCCGGATTAATTTGGTCCGGAACAAGCATTTTGCCCGATGTCCATAACATATGACGACGAAACGACATGTTTCATCGGCAAGAGGCTCGCGAAAACCGATAGGTAGGGTGTGGCGCGCCCCTCCCTGTTGCGGTCAGGCGACGGGTTCGGGAAGCGAAACCTCCGGCATCTTGCCCTGCTCGATCTGCTGCTGGAAAATTTCCCGCATGAGCTGAAGCGAGAAGAGATGCGCGTGGATCAGCGGGAGCATGCCGCTCTGGTTGATCTTGCGGAGCTGGTCGCCACGCAATTCGCGCAGCTTTTCCTCATTGACCATGGAAAAGCCGCGATAAACGAACGGTTTTTCGTTGCCGGGCATCTGGATGGCGACCTCGCCGTCCATCAGCAGGTCCAGATCCTTCAGTTCCTTCATGAACAGGCCGGTGCGGTGCGCCGCCTGCTCGAAATCCTCGCAGAATTTCAGGATGTTCTTGGTCAGTTCGCTGGGCTGCTTGTCCTCAAGCAGAAGCTCGCCTTCATCAAACGCGCCGACCACGTCCGAAGTCGGATCGAAGCAGAGCGACAGCTCGTCGCTGTCCGGCCGCAGCTTCGCCAGCATCCACGGATAGCGACGTACATAGGCGGGGACATAGGCCGGACCGCGCAGCTTGCCGTCGTCGTCCAGGAATGTGTTTACGCCCTCGTTAAGCCCCATCAGCGCCAGAGGAACCGGGTCCGCGCCCGCCGAAAAGATGATCGGCACGAAACGCTGGGCCGAGACGAACTCGTCGATCGTCAGCGGCACGGCATGCTGGTTGCGCAGGAAGGGAGCCGCATCGCTGGGCTTTACGCGAAAATTCTCATGCTCGTTGCTGTTGAGCGGCACGAGGTCATTATAGAAAATAGGCAGGCTGGCATTCTGGGGCGCGGTCGCCATAAATCGTCTCCATCCGGGGGTGAGGCGCCTCTAGCGGCGTCACATGTCAGTTTTGCGGCAGGCGATAATGCGCTCAATCTTCGGATGCAAGCGGGATAAGCTTTTCGGGGTTCATGATGCCTTCCGGGTCCAGCCCCGCCTTGATCGCACGCAGCGCCGCCAGCCGTGCGGGCGAGGAAAGGCGCCCCAGCTCGGCGCGTTTCATCTGGCCGATGCCGTGCTCGGCGGAAATCGATCCGCCAGCGACCACGACAAGATCGTGCACGAAGCGGCTGACCGGCTTGCCCTGCTCCGCCATCCACCCTTGCCCGCCTTCGCTTCCGGCGGGTGCGCGCACATGAAAATGGACATTGCCGTCGCCCATATGGCCGAAGGATGTCGCGCTGGTGCCCGCGAAGGCCTGTTCGACCTTGCGGGCGGCGTCGGTCATGAAATCGGGCATGGCCTCTACTGGCACGCTGACATCATATTGCAGCGCCGGTCCGCATGCACGCTCTGCTTCCGAGATCGACTCGCGCAGCCGCCAGAAGGCGTCGGCCTGCGCCTTGTTCTGCGCGATCGCGGCATCGAGCGCGCCTTCATGGCCGAGGAAATCGGCGAGCGCGGCTTCCACGTCTTCCGTTCCATGCTCGCCCGCACCGCTGAGGTCGAACTCGACGAGGGCATGCCATGGCGCGGGCGTTGAGAGGGGCGCGCGCGAATCCGGGATATGGCGCAGCACATGTTCGAGGCAGTCCCCAGCGATCACCTCGAATCCCTCTATCGTCGATCCGAAGCGCTGCTGAAGCGCGCGCAGAAGCTCCAGGGCAATCTGCGGACTTTCGACGCCCACCCATGCCGTCGCGGATCGGGTAATCGCCGGAACAAGCCTCAGCGTCGCCGCCGTTACCACGCCCAGCGTTCCTTCCGCGCCGATCAGCAAGTGGCGCAGATCATAGCCGCGATTGTCCTTTTTGAGCGGAGCGAGGCCGTCGAAAATGCTGCCGTCGGGGAGAACGGCCTCCAGCCCCTCGACCAGACCGCGCATCGTGCCGTGGCGCAGCACCTGTGTGCCGCCCGCGTTGGTCGAGATCAGGCCGCCGATGGTCGCGGACCCTTTCGCGCCGAGGCTTAACGGAAAACGCCTGTCCACCGCCTCCGCCGCTTCGTGCAGGGTGGAGAGGATGACGCCCGCCTCGCACAAGGCCTTGCCGGCTTGCGCGTCGATCGAGCGAATGCGGTTCATCCGCCGCAGCGACAGGATGAGCGCGCGCCCGTCCTCCGGCGGCGTGGCGCCGCCCACCATCGAGGTGTTGCCGCCCTGCGGCACTAGCGCCACGCGATGTTGTCGCGCAAGGCCGACCACCGCCGCCACCTCCTGCGTGGTCGCAGGGGAGAGAATAGCCGCGCTCGCCCCGTGCCATCGCCCGCGCCAGTCGGTCAGCCACGGCGCGATGGCTTCCGGGTCGGTCGTCATGCCCTTGGGGCCGAGCAGGTGCGCAAAGGCATCGAGAGGGAGGGAGGAGACGCTCACGTCGCTTTTATCGCTTTAATTCACCCGGTGTTCAACAGAGCAAATCTATGCGAGATGCTTCTGTCAGGGAAAATAAAAAGGGTTGGTGTGACGCCGCTGTTCTCCGTGTTGCCGTTGCTGTTGGTCTTTCAGCCGACTTCCGCCATGGGGGAAGTCGCTGGTGCCTCACGGGTGCAGGCCGACACACTCGAAGCAGCGGGCGATCAGGGCCAGCCGATACGTATGGCGCAGGTAATGATCGAGCGGCGCGTGATCATCAAAGTGCCGATGATCCGCCCGCCTTTCCCCGATAGGGCGGCCGAGCGCATGTCCCGGCCCGATACCGATATTGACGATGGGCCGGGCGAGGTGGAATGGGTCGAGCGTAAAGGCCCGAAATGCATCGCGATACGCGCCTTGTGGGGCGCGACCGTCACCTCAGCGCGCGGCATCGATCTGGTGATGCGCAACCGCGAGCGCATGCGCGCGCTGCTGGGGCGGGAATGTCGGTCGGCCGATCTCTATTCGGGTTTCTATATCCAGCCCGACGAAGATGGCGCCCTGTGCGCGGGGCGAGACAGCGTGCTCGCCCGCGGCGGGGCCGATTGCTCGATCCGGGAGATCAGGCGTCTCGTGCCGGAGCGGTGATCGCCGGTTCGCCGCAGGCGGCGGTGTTTCCTCGCTCCGCGCGGGAAATCCTTGACAAAAGCGCCGTATTGCTCAATGGCGCGCGCTTGAAGCGGGAGCTTTCATGTTCCCGAACCAGACTATCCCGGAAAACTGAATGACATTTGCCGATCTCGGCCTCTCCGATGAATTGCTTAGGGCCGTAACCGAGGCCGGATATGACACGCCTACGCCGATCCAGGCGCAGGCCATCCCGCCGGTGCTGATGATGAAAGATCTGATCGGCAGCGCCCAGACCGGCACGGGCAAGACCGCGAGCTTCGTGCTGCCGATGATCGACATTCTCGCCCATGGCCGCTCCCGCGCGCGCATGCCGCGCTCGCTCATCCTTGAGCCGACGCGCGAGCTGGCCGCGCAGGTCGCCGAGAATTTCGAGAAATATGGCAAATATCACAAGCTCTCGATGGCGCTGCTGATCGGCGGCGTTTCGATGGGCGATCAGGTCAAGGCGCTGGAAAAGGGCGTCGATGTGCTCATCGCGACGCCGGGCCGCCTGATGGATCTGTTCGAGCGTGGCAATATCCTGCTCACCGGCTGCGGGCTGCTGGTGATCGACGAGGCGGACCGCATGCTCGACATGGGCTTCATCCCGGACATCGAGAATATATGCACCAAGCTGCCCGCGACCCGCCAGACCCTGCTCTTTTCTGCGACCATGCCGCCGCCGATCAAGAAGCTGTCCGACAAGTTTCTCTCCAACCCCAAATATGTCGAGGTGGCGCGGCCTGCAACGGCTTCGGCCAACATCACCCAGTGGCTGGTGAAGGTGGATGCGCGCAAGAAGCGCGAAAAGCTGCGCGATCTGCTGCGCGCCGAGGATGTCACCAACGCGATCGTCTTTTGCAACCGCAAGACGACCGTGCGCGAGCTGAACAAAAGTCTCCGGCAGCACGGTTTCGCCAGCGGCGAGATCCACGGCGATATCGACCAAAGCGCCCGTATTGCAGAGCTGGAGAGGTTCAAGACCGGCGATGTGACAATCCTCGTCGCGTCGGACGTCGCCGCGCGCGGGCTGGACATCAAGGGCGTGTCCCATGTGTTCAATTTCGATGCGCCCTGGCACCCGGATGACTATGTGCACCGCATCGGGCGCACCGGGCGGGCGGGGGCGAAGGGCGCCGCCTATACCTTCGTGACGGGCGAGGATGCCGAAGCGATCGACAATATCCAGAAGCTGATCGGCACGAAGATCGATTATGCCGGCTCCGCTGGGAAATCGGGGCCGGAAGAGGAAGAGACGGAAGAGCGTGCAGCCAAGCCGTCGAGAGGTCGATCCGGCAAGGAAAGGCCTGCGCGCGGCAAGAGGAAGGATG
>CAYOZY010000179.1:0-5263 GCA_964408525.1 uncultured Sphingobium sp.
CCAATGGCGGAAAGCGCTTCATGGACCGGCATGACAAGCGCGGTGAACTGGCCCCGCGTGATGTTGTTGCCCGCGCCATCGACCATGAGATCAAGCGGCTGGGTCTCGATTATGTCCATCTAGACATCAGCCATAAAGGCCCGGAGTTCGTGAAGGAGCATTTCCCGACCATCTATGCGCGCCTGCTCGATCTCGACATCGATATTACGAAAGAGCCGATCCCGGTCGTCCCTGCCCAGCATTATACCTGTGGCGGTGTCATCATCGACCTCGATGGGCGCACGGATTTGCCAGGCCTCTATGCGGTCGGCGAAGTGACCGAGAGTGGCCTCCATGGCGCCAATCGCCTCGCGTCCAACTCTTTGCTCGAATGTTTCGTGTTCGGCGCGGCTGCGGCGCGCCATATCAGTGCCCACTGGGAGGAGCTGGATGTCCCTCCGCCGATCAAGCTTTGGGATGAAAGCCGCGTCACCGACTCCGACGAGGAAGTCATCGTCCAGCATAACTGGAAGGAAATCCGGCGATTCATGTGGGACTATGTCGGCATCGTGCGCACCACCAAACGGCTTGAGCGCGCCAAGCACCGTATCGACCTGCTGGCGCAGGAGGTGGACGACTATTACGGCAATTTCCGTGTAACGCCGGACCTTATCGAGCTGCGCAATCTGGTAGAGGTCGCGCGGCTCATCATCCGTTCCGCGCTGCGCCGCAGAGAAAGCCGTGGCCTGCACTACACGCTCGACTATCCCGACATGCTCGCGCGGGCGGAGGACACGGTTATCACTCCCTGATTCGTACCCGCTGGAATAACAGGCTTAATCTGTTAACCTTTTCAAAAAGAGAGGGTTTGCATGAGTGAGTCGCCGATCTGGTCAGTCGATCGACTGGCCGCAAACGCATTGTTGCTGGCACTTGGAATGGAGCCAGATAACGATCTGCTCGAAATGGTCGCAGGCCATTTCGCGCTCCATCGCTTCAACTCCTATGAATGGATCGCCCAAAAGGTCCATTCATCTGTCGTCGGGCGTCTGGAAGAGGCGGTTATGGAAGATGGCCGATCACATCGCGGCACATGGATGGACGGATATCAACGCGCCGAGAAGGAAGTGCTGACGATGACACTCGACGAGATGGTCGGCATCGAAAACAGGGAAGGGCGCACGACAGGGCAGGTGCTAAGGGCGATGGTGCGTCAGGCGAAGCATCAGTATGTGCCGATCTCGGTGCCGCTTCCTGTCAGAAACCCAGACGCGCCGTCACCCTGATATCGCGCCCGGCCAGAGGCGCATAATCCTTGAGATAGCTGGCGTGCCGCCGTCCGACCGCATCGAAGATGTTGTTTGCGCTTAGCGTGATGCTGGTCCGGTCGCTGTCCGCGATAGGCCGGAAGCTTACTGACGCATTGACCAGCGTATAGGCTGGCGTCGTTGTTTCGAGCGCCGCGACACGCTTCTGCGCGAAGCCATGCTCGCTCTCTACCCGCGCCGTCCAGCGCTCGCCCGCCAGCTCGGCGCCGCCCAATATTCTCAGCGGCGGGATGCGCGGAGCCGGTCCTGATCCCACGATGGTGGCGCGGACATAATCGGCGGAAGCGTCGAGCGCGAGCGATGTTTCGCCCCATCGCGCGATGGTCGCGCTCGCCTCGGCCTCAAAGCCATAAGTGCGGGCTTTTGCCTGAGCATATTGGAAGCAGGGAAATTCGAGGCTTGTCGTGACAGCGAGGCAGGCGGCATCGGGGACCTGCCGGTCATAGATATAGCCATCGAACCAGTTGTGGAATGCGCCCAGCGCTACTTTCCAGTTCCGGCCCTGTCCGCGCAGGCTTGCTTCCAGCCCCCAGCTTTTTTCCTTGCCGAACGCGGGGTTGCCCAGCTCGAACGCCTGTGTGCCTGCATGAGGGCCGCGCGCGAACAGTTCCTCAGCCGATGGCGCCCGCGCGCTGCGCACGGCGTTGAGGCCGATGCGCCATTCCGGCAGCAGCGCATGGCTCGCGCCCGCCGAAAAGGAGAAGCTGTCGAAGCTGCGGGTGACGGCGGCGGTGCCAAGGTCGACATCTTCCGCTGCGCTCACGCGCGCACGTTCGTATCGCGCTCCTGCCTCCAGCCGGGTGTCCCCCAGATCGAGCGATTGCAATGTGAACAGGCCGAATTGCGTCGTGCTGTTTTTGGGGAGGAATTTCTCGTCGCCCACGATATTCAGATCGCGTGCGAAGAATTGCGCGCCGATTACGCCGTCCCAGCCGTCCCGCCGTGCCTGCACCAGTTCCGTGCGCGCTTCCAGCCCCTTGGCGAAGAAGCGCGTGCCGACCGCGCCATCTTCCTCGATCTCCGCGTGGGTATAGTCCGCAAAACCCGCGCGCAGGCGGATGCGATCGACAAAGCCGCCGCCCGCATGCAGCTCCGCGCGCAGGTCGGCGCGATCCTGTTTCATATGGATGCGCACTGCTTCGGCTTCTTCGCCGGGAATGAGCGCATAGCGAATGGGCACGCCATAGAAATTGTCGAGATGATTGACTGAGACGCCGATGTCGCCGCCGCTGCCGATATAGGCCAGCGCGCCCGCGACTTCCCAGCTTTCGGCCGCGCTGTTAGGCAGATCGCCCTTCAGGTCTGCGAGCGGCATGATGGCCGGGTCACCGCTGGCAAGCGCCTGCGCGCGCAGCGCGGGGGTGAGGATATGCCCGCCGGTGCGCAGATCGTTGCTTTTCGACCAGCTCCCGTCCACATGGGCGACAAAGCCGCCGCCCAGCGGCGCTTCCGCCTTGGCCGAAATGGTGCGCTCGCTGGCCGCGCTGCCAAAGGTGGCGATGCCTTCGATATGCACAGGCTCATCGGGGATACGGTGCGGGATGCGCGCGTCGATGACGTTCACCACGCCGCCAATCGCACTCGATCCATAGAGCAGCGCCGCCGGACCGCGCAGCACCTCGATGCGCTCAGCGGTTAGCGGATTGATCGCCACGGCATGATCGACCGAGGTGTTCGAAACGTCGAAGCTGCCAATGCCGTCGGTGAGCACGCGCACACGCTCGCCCTGAAGCCCGCGCAGGACAGGACGCGAGGCATTGGGGCCGAAGCTGGTCGCCGAAACGCCCGGTTGTTTGATAAGCGTTTCACCTATCGTCGACCGCAGGTCGCGCGTCAGTTCTTCTCCGGAAACCACGGACACCCCGGCCAGCACATCGGTCTGGGTTTGCGGGATGAGCGCCGTGACGAAGATGTCGTTGGATTGGCGATCATGGTAATCGCTCTTTGTGGCGCTGCCCTGAGCGATTGCGGGCGTGGCGACGGTGGCGAGCAACAGGGCGGCTGTGCCGCGAACGGGAAAGGACATGCAATACTCCGGCAGATGACTGGCGCGGATTATCAATAATGATATAACATATCAATTATATATCATGCCCACGGCCGCGGTTCGTCGTTTACGCGGCACCGCTCGGCGTCCGTTCGAAGCGAGGCCGGAGTTACCGAAAGAGGAATTCCGCGAGCGCCAGCACCGCCGGATCGTCCTTCAGCGCGGGGCGCACCGCCTGATGCACCTGCACCTGCGGCAGGGCTTGCGCATAGGCGAGACGGCGTATCCCGCTCATCTTGCCAAAGTCGCGCGCGGTGGGACCAAATGTTGCGAAATAGGCATTATTGGCTTCGATATATTTCATGATTTCGTAGAGATTATCCGTCTCGGCCACGGGCGCGCCGGTTTCGAGCCCCGATTGCGCCAGCGCTCTTTGGGAAAGGTCGCGCGCTATATTCCCAGGCATCAGCGCGATATGGGACAGGGGCGTGATATCTTCCGCCATCACCACATCCTTGCTCGCCAAGGGATGATCCTTGCGCACGAACAGCGAGATGCGCTCGCTCCATGCATAGCGGCTGGCGAGCGCGCGCGGCGCTTCCAGCGCGTAGAAATAGGCGATGTCGGCCATTTCGTTGTCGAACAGTTCTGAAACCTTGCCTTCGTCGAGGCTGGTCATGCGCAAGGTGATGCCTATGTCCGGGCTGGCATCCTCAAAGGCGACCAGCGCCTCCTGAAAATGACCGAAGATGGCTGGGTCGGAGGCAAGAACGATATTCTGGGTGGCTTGCTGCGCCGTGAGGGAGGCGGTTGCGGGTGGCTCGGCTGCGGGCACCGGAGCGGGCAGGGGGCGCGGCTGGTTTGCGCGCCGTTCGCGCGGCTCAAAATGGCGCGGCGTTATCGGTCGGTCTTCGCCTTGCGTTTCGTCAGCCAGCTCATTCAGCGAATGATGTGCGTCCGGCCCGCCTTCAACCTGATCGCTCCCAGCTTCGATCGCTTCGCTGACTGCCGGAAGCTCTTCCGGTTCCAGTTCTTCCCATTCTGCCACTATCGGTTCCGCATCCGCATTCGCGTCGATTGCATCGGGCAGGAATGTTTCCACCCATTGCGCATGGTCCTCGATCGAAAGCTGGCTCAGCGCCTTTGCAACCTTCCGTCCGCTTTCGGTCAGTTCCACCGCCCCGTCGACGACCGCGAATATTTGAAAGCCCATGCGCTCTTCGAGCCGGTTCATCTGTTCGACGACCGTCGGGACTTCGATCTCCAGCGCTCTGGCGCAGGCCGCGATGCTCCCGCTCGCCACGAGTTGGGCGAATATATCGAATTGCTGCACGAGCGCGCTGGACATGTGGCAGTGATAGGCGAAGGGGGCGGCGTGCGTAAGAGGCAAAGCGTAAAATCTGTTCGGTACTTTAGAGCCGCCGGAACAGCGTCACTATTATGCGATGCGTTGTTGACGAACCGCCCCCGCTCATGGCAAAGGCGCGCGTCCCCATGAGGACATGATGCCGGGCGGGTATAGCTCAATGGTAGAGCACTAGCCTTCCAAGCTTGTGATGCGGGTTCGATCCCCGCTACCCGCTCCAGCCCTATTTCGCGTCGTCCGCCTTCAGCCGCAGGCGATAGGCATGGAGCAGCGGTTCGGTATAGCCCGAAGGCTGCTCAACGCCATTGAACACCAGATCCCGCGCGGCTTGATATGCCAGCGAAGTTGCCTCGTTGCCGGACATGGGGCGGTAGAGCGGATCGCCCGCATTCTGCGCATCGACCTTCTTCGCCATGCGCGCGAACGCGGCGTCTATGTCGGGGGCGCTCACGACGCCATGGAGCAGCCAGTTCGCCATATGCTGCGAGGAAATGCGCAGCGTGGCGCGATCTTCCATCAGGCCGATGTCGTTGATGTCCGGCACCTTGGAGCAGCCGACGCCCTGGTCGATCCAGCGCACGACGTAGCCGAGGATGCCCTGCG
>CAYOZY010000180.1:0-5244 GCA_964408525.1 uncultured Sphingobium sp.
TGTGGGTCTTTCCACGGTCATGATCGAACAGCACGCCCGGCGAGCGATGCATCTGACTGACGATGACGCGCTCGGTGCCGTTGATGAAGAAGGTTCCGTTCTCGGTCATGAGCGGCATGTCGCCCATGTACACATCCTGCTCCTTGATATCGAGGACCGAACGGGTTTCCGTATCGGGATCAACCTCGAACACGATCAGGCGCAGGGTGACGCGCATCGGCGCGGCGAACGTAATGCCGCGCTGGCGACACTCCTCGACGTCATATTTCGGGTCTTCCAGCTCGTAATGGACGAAATCCATTTCGGCGGTGCCCGCGAAATCGCGGATCGGGAACACGCTGCGCAGCGTCTTTTCGAGGCCGGAAACATAGCCGATCTTCGGGTCCGAGCGCAGGAACTGCTCATAGCTTTCGCGCTGCACCTCGATGAGGTTGGGCATCTGCACCACCTCGTGGATGTTGCCGAACACCTTGCGAATACGCTTTTTTGCTGTCGGGGTCGTTACCGCCTTGGTCGCCATATGATTCTCGCCTTCCGGGGGCTGTTGAGCCGAAAATAATTTTCCGCATCGCAGCGAAATTCAGCCGATTCGCTTGCGCCATAGGACGCAAAAAAGTGCGGGCCGGGGCTGTCCGATCCGCACTGTCAGCGTATGAAATCCCCAGCCTTCGTCCCATTCGTCGCGGATCAATCGCCAATCGACCCGTGGCCCGGACAAGGCAAGGATCACCTTCCTGCCACGCCAGATGGCGCACCGGGAGATGAAGTGTTGGTCTGCTCTATAGGATTTCTGTAGGATTTTGAAAAGGGGCTATCTGCGGGTTGCGGACAATCAGGCGGCTCTTCCCGCCTGCTCGTCGTCCTGACGCAAGGACCGGAGGAAGCTGTTGCTGGTTTCGCGCAAGGCTTCCGAGCGCGTCCGCAGCGAGGCCATGATGCTCCTGATTTCCTCGGCCAGTGAGTCTGCTTCCTTGGCGCTGCGGGCCACTTCGTCGGCGGTCATGCGCACCTGCTGCGATGCGCTGGCGGTGCGCGCGGCAGCTTCGCTGATTTCCCATGTGGTCTGGCGCTGGCCGCTGACGGCGTCCGCGATATGCCCGCCGCCCTCTGAAATCTTGCCGATGGTCTCAGCGACCGAACGCATCGCCATGTCCGCCTCGTTCATCTTTTCGCGCGTGCCGACGATGATCTCATCGATGCGCGCGACCGCGCCATGGGTCTGTGCGGCGAGCTGCTTCACCTCATTGGCAACAACGACAAAGCCGCGTCCAGCCTCGCCCGCGCGCGCGGCCTCGATAGTGGCGTTCAATGAGAGCAGTCCTGTCTGGCTGGCCAATTCCTGGATCAGGCGGACGATTTCGCCGATATTGTCGGTCTGTTCGGCGAGCGCGCCAAGGCTGACAAGGCCGTTCTCACCCGCCGCCCGTGCATCCTTGCCGATAGCGACCTGCTCTTCCACTTCGGAAGCGATGTCGACCGCCGCCTGATTGAGCGCGCCGGTCGCCTGTGCCACCGCCTCGACAGAGTCGGTCGTGCTGGTGGCGAGATCGAGCACATGCTGCGCCTTGTCGCGGGCGCGGGAATTGATGCTGCTGATATTCTCGGTCGCATGGGCCAGCGCGTTGATCGCCTCGTCGAGATGCTCGGCCAGAGCCGCCACCGATTCCTCATAGCGCGTGGCGAGCGCCACCATCGATGCCTGCCGATCCGCCATGGCCCGCTCGCGATCACGCTCACGCTGCGCCCGCGCTTCCAGCGCCGCCGCCGTCGTGCGCTCTATTTCCTGCCGCTCGGCCTCGGCCACGCGTCGTTCGGCATCGCGGCGCTCCATATCGGATTTCATCCGCTCGATGAACTGCTTCGCCATCTGCATATAGGCCTGTGCGAGCATGAGTGAAAACAGCGCCACCAGGGCATTGAGCAGCCAAAGCCTGCCCATGGAAACGCTGAATATATGTACCTGCGCCAATATGCCGACATTGAAGATATAGACGAGGGAGGCGCGCGGTATCATCGCGAAGGTAAGGCCGCCGACACAGATCACCCCGACATGGATAGCCAGCAGCATCGCCTGTTCGGGAATAGCTGAACCATGGCTCGCCGTAACGAAAAGCGCTCCCCAGCCAAGGGAAATGCAGAAAGTGTAGAGGGTGAAGGCGCGGAAACAGGCGCCGACGGTGCGATATTGTATCCGGCAAAAGCGGCTAAAAGGGATCAGGAATTGCGCCGCGACCGCAATCGCGACCTGCATGGCGGCAATCGCCCAAAGATAACCATGGTTGAACGGATTGGAAAAGCAGACGCCAATGGTTACTGCCAGCACCATTACCGGAATCGCCGTACGGGCGACACCTCGGCTCGCGCCGCGCGCCTGCTCCATGCCGATATGGCGTAGCATGGGCGTGGCATCGGCATCCGTGGCAGCGATCCACCGCAGCAGCCTTTTCCCCGGGCTGTTTCCCATAGTTTCTCTGTCGGCCATTAACGGCTTTCCGGCGGTCCCATGAATAATCACAGAAATTATAGGTAAAAAATGGTTTCCAAATGTTTACGAACAAGGCTCCACAGCCCGATTTTCTTGGCTTTTTCGGTAGGTTCGCAAAAATGGGGGAAATGTTGAAGCGCGGTCATCCCATAATTTCCCTGATGGCGCTGTCATACCGTTCAGCACATGGTTACATATTGACTGCATAAACACGCGCAAACGCAGCCCAGAGGACTTCATAGTGGCGAAAATACTGGTCATATTCGGCACCCGTCCCGAAGCGATAAAGCTGTTCCCGGTCGTGCATGCGTTGCGGAATCAACCCGCCATGGATACCCGCGTCTGCGTCACCGCGCAGCACCGCGGCCTGCTCGATCAGGTGCTGGAAATAGCGGGCATCAAGCCTGACATCGATCTCGACATCATGCAGGAAAACCAGACGCTTGACGGACTTACGGCGCGCCTCATTGTTGCGATCGGCGAGGCGCTGGACCGAGAAATGCCGGACCGTGTGATCGTCCATGGCGATACGCTGACGACCATGGTCGCCTCGCTCGCCGCCTATTATCGCAAGATTCCGGTCGGTCATGTCGAAGCGGGGCTGCGCTCCGGCGACATCCATCATCCCTGGCCGGAAGAGGTGAACCGCCGTGTCGTCGCCTGTATCGCAGATATGAACTTCGCGCCGACGCGGACCGCCGCCGATGCGTTGCTGGCGGAGAGCCGCGATCCGGCCTCCATTCACATCACCGGCAACACCGTGATCGACGCGCTGCTCGCCACCAAGGCGCGGATCGAGGCGGAACCCGGCCTTGCCAACGGCCTCGATCCGCTTGCCGTTCGCTTCGCCGACAGACGCATCATTGCCGTCACCAGCCACCGGCGCGAGAATTTCGGCAGCGGGATGGAAGCGATAGCGGGCGCAATAGCGGACATCGCCAGGCGCCCGGATGTCGCGATCATCTTCCCGGTTCACCCCAACCCCAATGTCCGCGCCGTGATGGACAGGGCGCTCAGGGGGCTGGACAATGTCGCGATGATCGATCCGCTCGATTATCCGCATTTCGTGCGCCTGCTCGACATGTGCGAGATCGTGCTGACCGACAGCGGCGGCGTTCAGGAAGAGGCGCCCTCGCTCGGCAAGCCCGTGCTGGTGATGCGCGAGACGACGGAAAGACCCGAAGGCGTCGCCGCGGGAACCGCGCGGCTCGTTGGCACCGACCGGCAGCGCATCGTTACCGAAATTTTCAGGCTTTTGGACGATAGCGAAGCCTGGTCCGCCATGTCGCGCGCGCACAATCCGTTCGGCGACGGCAAGGCGGGAACACGGATTGCGGAGATTGTGGCGCATGCTCACCGACACTGAACAGAAAGTCGCCGTTATCGGCCTCGGTTATATCGGCCTGCCCACCGCCGCGCTGATCGCGCGATCGGGCGCGAAGGTGCTGGGCATCGACGTGTCGGCGCATGTGGTCGAGACCGTTAACAGCGGCAAGGTCCACATTGAGGAGGTCGATCTTGACGGGCTGGTGCAGGGCGTGGTTGCGCGCGGAACCTTGCGCGCGTCCCTCAGCGTCGAACCGGCCGATGTGTTTGTCATTGCGGTGCCGACGCCGGTGAGCGAAAACAACGCGCCGGACATTTCCTATGTGCTTTCTGCCGCGCGGATGATCGCGCCGGTGCTGGCGGCGGGCAATGTCGTGATCCTTGAATCCACCTCACCCGTGGGCACGACCGAGGCGATGCGCGATCTTCTGGCCGAATTACGCCCGGACCTCAAAATGCCGCACGCCGGAAATGGCGCTGCGGACATCGCCATCGCCTATTGCCCGGAACGCGTGCTGCCGGGGCGCATCCTCGTTGAGCTGATCGACAACGACCGCTGCATCGGCGGCATTACCCCGCGCTGCGCGCGCAAGGCATTGAGCTTCTATCGCCAGTTCGTGCGCGGGGCCTGCATCACCACTTCGGCGCGCTCGGCAGAGATGGTGAAGCTGGTGGAAAACAGCTTCCGCGACGTCAACATCGCTTTTGCCAACGAGTTGAGCCTTATCGCCGACAAGGCGGGCATCAACGTGTGGGAAGTGATAGGCCTTGCCAATCGCCATCCGCGCGTCAACATACTTCAGCCCGGCCCCGGCGTCGGCGGTCATTGCATTGCGGTCGATCCGTGGTTCATCGTTCATGCCGACCCTGAGAACGCGCGGCTGATCCGCACCGCGCGCGAGGTGAACCTTTCCAAGACCGATCATGTGGTGTCGCGCGCCAGCGACCTGATCGACCGTTTCCCGACCGAGGACATTGCCTGCCTCGGCCTCGCCTTCAAGCCCAATATCGACGATTTCCGGGAAAGCCCGGCGGTCGAGGTGGCCCATCGGCTTGCCCGCCGCTATGGTCGCCGGGTGAAGCTGGTCGAGCCATACGCCTCCGCCCTGCCGATGGAATTTGCGGGCACCGAGGCCGAGCTGATCGACATCGACAGCGCTCTCGCCCAGTGCGGCGTCTTTGTCCTGCTGGTCGATCATGACGTGTTCAAATCCGTTCCCCTAGATGAGCGCGCGGACAAGGCGGTTTATGACACGCGCGGCATCTGGCGGGATCAGCCGGAACGACCGGCGGGCGAGAGCAAGCTGCGCGCGGTCGGCGACTGAGGGAGGATCAAAACTTCCGCTGCGTTTTCCCGAAGCGTAATTTGCGCGTCCCCGGCTTGCCTTCGCTGGCGCGCCCGCGCGGAGCGGCAATGCGCCGGTCTTGAGGCA
>CAYOZY010000181.1:0-5221 GCA_964408525.1 uncultured Sphingobium sp.
GATCTTCCGCGTCGGACAACACGCGCGCGATCACCTTCCGCTGCTCGGTAATGCGGAGGCCTTTTTCTGCGCAAAGCGCTTCAACGTCGATTTTACGGGGCATATCCCAAATGGCTCGGCTGTTTATGTGTTTGGCGCACTTTAGCCGATCTGCGCCAAATAGAAAGGGAGCGGCGCGGATTTTGTCGCGCAGCTCCCCTTTGTCCTGTTTTCCTGTGCTGATTTCCCAGCTGACAGGCGATTATTATTTGCGCTTGCGGCTCCGCGATGTGCCAAGGCCGATCTTCTTCGCAAGTGTGCGGCGCTGTTCGGCATAATTGGGTGCGACCATCGGATAGTCGGCGGGAAGATTCCACTTGGCGCGATAATCTTCCGGCGTCATCTGATAATGGGTCATCAGATGGCGCTTAAGCATTTTAAGCTTTTTGCCGTCCTCAAGGCAGATGATATAGTCCGGCTTGATCGAGGCACGAACGGAAACTGCAGGCTCTTGCCGAACCTCCACGGTTGCGGTCGACGTGTTCAGGCCCGACAGCGCGGCATGAACATTCTGAATAAGCAACGGAAGGTCAGAGACGGCTACGCTGTTATTCGACACATGTGCTGCTACAATATCGGAAGTCAGCGTGATCAGCATTTCTTCCTTCGCGGATGTTTCGTCCATTTGTTTCTCCTTTTTTGCGACCCTGATTTCGATTTGGTTTCAACGACCATATATGAAGAAAAAAAAGAAAATCAATATTGTTGAAATCATTCCATGGTTAACATGAAACTGAGCGCATCATATAATATTCCATCCTGACCTTTATAATAGGATGGACGGCGGTGAACCTGTTCGAACCCGTTTTGTAAATAAAACTCAATAGCGGGATTATTGTCTCTCACCTCAAGATGAAGAGTGGCCATGCGGGATTTGCGGGCATGATTGACGAAATCTGTAAGGAGCGCCTTGCCGACTCCGCGTTTCTGCCATTTTGGGTCGGTCGCAATCAACAATAGTTCGGCCTCGTCGAGAACCTGACGGCTTAGCGCAAAGCCGAGGCACGCGCCCTCGATCCGCGCCAGCGCCAGCCGCACGCCGGGCAGGCTCATCAATCCGGCAAGCTGTTGCGCGGTCCATGCCTCGCCATAGCGCGGGTCGAAGGCGGTGCTCATTACCGCCATGGCAAGCGCCTCTGCCAGGCGATCGGGGCGATCATAGCTTGTGATCCGGATGGCATCGCGCAGACTGCTCATGCCTGCTGCCCCTCCGGCACGCGCAGCGGAACAGCATCCGCGCCGCGCCCATAAAGGGGTGCGACATCTACGTGGAAATGATCATCGGGCATAAGTGTCACGAGCCGGGCATCGGGGTGTAGCGGCACAGCCTTGCCTGTGCCGCGAGCGGCGACCAGAGCATCAGCGCCGGTTCCATAGACAAGCGGTGCGGCGAGTTCCCGCGCGAGCCGGTCGATGGGGATGGAGGCGGGGGATGCGTGGGGCGTCAGGGTGGCGGTATCGAAACTCTGCCAGAACAATTCGCCATGGCCCCCCGTAATGGCGATGACGAGACGTTCGTCAGCCTGCTCGTGCATTTCGCGGGCCATCGCCGCGAGCAGCGAAAGCGTTGAATATCCCATCAGCCGCGCGCCCCATGCATAGGATAGCGCGCGCGCCGCTGCGAGGCCGACACGTACGCCGGTGAAGCTGCCCGGACCCGTATCGACAAGAATTTCGTCCGCCCGCCCGCCGCCATCCAGCGCGGCGATGACCGGTAGCAGCTTTTCCGCGTGGCCGCGTCCGGCAATTTCATGATGATGATCGATCAGGACGCCATCACTATAGAGCGCGACAGACAGCGCCTCGGTCGCCGTGTCGACGATTAGCTTTCTCACCGGGGCTGTCCACGCTTCCTCATCGCCACGGCGCTTAGCTGGTCGGGCCGATTTTGCAACCCGGCGGGCGACCAAATGCTGTGGCGTCAGACCGAGAGAACTTCCGTTACTTCCGGCACATAATGTTTGAGCAGGGATTCTATGCCGTTCTTGAGGGTGGCGGTGGAAGAGGGGCAGCCTGCGCACGCGCCCTGCATGCGCAGGAATACCTTGCCCTTGTCGAAACCGCGATAGACGATGTCCCCCCCGTCATTGGCGACGGCGGGGCGCACGCGGGTATCGATCAGCTCGCGGATCTGCGCGACGATTTCGGCATCGGCGGGATCGTCGGAATAGGCGGCGCCGTCAAAGTCATCTTCCCCTGGAACGGAAATGCCCGCCGCTGTGCCGGCATGGAACAGCGGCATGTCGGCGCTGAAATGATCCAGCAGGATCGCCAATATATCCGGCTTTACGTCGGCCCACTGCGCCCCGGCTCCAATCGTCACCGAGATGAAATCGCTGCCGAAGAAAACGCCGGTCACATCGCCCAGCGTGAAAAGCGCCTCGGCGAGGGGGGATGCCTCGGCTTCATCGGCGGAGGCGAAGTCGCGGGTGCCCGCGCTCATTACCTGCCTGCCGGGAAGGAATTTGAGCGTGGCTGGGTTCGGCGTCTTTTCGGTTTCTATCAGCATGTTCGCCATGTGGCCCTTATGCCGCAGTCTTTCAAGGAAAACCGTTCTTTGTCTATAATATTACTTGCTTTAATGCGGTTGCATCGCCATATGCCTCCCAGCGCGACGAAGAGGGCCGACATGGCCCATTGCGATTGGCGGCGTGAACGTTCGGTGCTTTCGAGGCTTTCCGAATCCGGCCAATGAACCGCGCGAGCTTTATGAGGCTTCCCTATTCACGCGGGTCGTTTCGGACACCCGCCTTGCGTCCGCCGCTTGTCTGAGCGTCGCGGCGCGATGTGCATATTTGCGAGTTATAACATCATGGAATTCAACGATTTCGGCTTGGCCGAACCGATCTTGCGGGCGCTGACCGCCAAGAAATATACCATCCCGACCCCGATTCAGGCTCAGGCGATCCCGCCGCTGCTCGAAGGGCGGGATCTGTGCGGCATCGCCCAGACTGGCACCGGCAAGACCGCTGCTTTTGCGCTGCCTTCGCTCGATCATTTCAGCCGCACCCCCAAGGCGCGGCCGCTGCACAGCTGCCGCATGCTGGTGCTCTCGCCGACGCGCGAACTGGCGGCGCAGATCGCCGACAGCTTCCGCGATTATGCGCGCTTCATGCGCATTTCGGTGGAAACGGTGTTCGGCGGTGTGCCGATCAACAAGCAGATTCGCAAGCTTCAGGGTGGGGTCGACATTCTCGTCGCGACTCCCGGCCGCCTGCTCGACATCATCGAGCAGCGCGCCTTTCATCTGGGCGGCGTCGAGATTTTCGTGCTCGATGAGGCCGACCAGATGATGGATATGGGCTTCATCGCGCCCCTGAAGCGCATTGTGAAGATGCTGCCGCAGGATCGGCAGAACCTGTTCTTCTCGGCAACCATGCCCAGGGAAATCGCCGATCTTGGCAAGCAGTTCCTGCATGATCCGGTCACGGTTTCGGTCGCGCCGCAATCGACCACGGCAGAACGCGTCCAGCAATATGCGACCTTCGTCAACCAGATGGAAAAGCAGGCGTTGCTTACCTTTACAGTGCGCAACGAGCCGATCGATCGCGCGCTCATCTTCACCCGCACCAAGCATGGCGCGGACCGGGTGGTGCGTTTCCTCGCGGGGGCGAAGATGGACGCGGTGGCCATCCACGGCAACAAGTCTCAGGCGCAGCGCACGGCGGCGCTTCAGGCCTTCCGCCATGGCCATGTGAAGCTGCTGGTGGCGACCGATATCGCCGCGCGCGGCATCGATGTGTCCGGCGTCAGCCACGTCATCAATTTCGAGCTGCCCAATGTGCCTGAGCAATATGTGCACCGCATCGGCCGCACCGCGCGGGCCGGGGCGGACGGCATCGCGATCAGCTTCGTGGCGGATGACGAGCGGTCCTATCTGCGCGCCATCGAGCGCATCACCAAGGTGAAATGCGATATCGTGCCGTTGCCGGAGGGCTTTTCCGAAATGGTGCGCAATCTGCCCAAGCCGACGGCGCGCAACGAGAAACCGGCCCAACCCCAGCGCGAGCGTGACAATGCGCCGCGTGGCGACCGGCGCGGTGGCGCTCCGCGTGAAGGTCGCGAAGGCGAGGCCGCTGGTGAACGCACGCGTAATGATCGCGGCCCGCGCCATAGCGCGCAGGGGGATCGCGGCCCGCGCCATAGCGCGCAGGGAGATCGCGGTCCGCGCCATGGTGCACCGGGCGGCGCTGAGGCTGGCAGGCCCGCGCGTCCCGATGGGGCAGGGCGCCCGTTCCGCAATCGCAAAAAGACCGTGGGCACGCATCAGGGCGCGGTGAAGCAGTTCAAGCGCTGATCGGATGAATCCGGCGCTGGCGCAGTTTGTCAGTGCCGGTTCACAAAAACCGGGCTATGCACAGGGCGATGAGACCTAATCTTCTCGCGCGCGCCGCGCTGTGCCTCGCCCTTGCCTCCTTTGTTCCGTCGGGGAGCGTCGATGCGCGCAGCCCCGAAAAGAAGCCGATCACCAAAACCGATGGGCTTCCCGTGCTTCCCGCGGAAGCGCGCCCCTGGCTTTATGAAAACAGCGATGTGCCGATCGACAAGGCATGGCTGTTCGGCACATTGCCCAATGGCCTGCGCTATGCGGTCCGCCACAACAGCGTGCCGCCGGGGCAGGTTTCCATCCGTTTGCGCATAGACGCCGGATCGCTGATGGAGCGGCCGGAAGAGAGCGGCTATGCCCATTTCATCGAGCATCTGACGTTTCGTGGCTCGAAATATGTGCCTGATGGCGAATCCAAGCGCCTGTGGCAGCGGCTCGGCGTTACCTTCGGTAGCGATTCCAACGCCCAGACTTCACCCACCGGCACAACCTATGCGCTCGACCTGCCCGATGCCTCGCCGGAGGGGCTGGTGGAGAGCATGAAGATCCTCGCCGGAATGATGAGCGACCCCAATATCGTGCCTGCAGCGGTGGAGGCGGAACGCGCGGTGGTGATGGCCGAAATGCGCGAGGGCAAGGGGATCGCAACGCGAGTCAGCGACGCCAATCGCGCACTGTTCTTCGCGGGGCAGCCGCTGGGTTCACATGCGCCGATCGGCACGGAGAAGAGCCTCGCCTCGGCCACGGCGCGGGGGCTTCAGGCCTTTCATGATCGCTGGTATCGTCCTGAAAATGCGGTGATCTCCATTTCGGGCGATATCGACCCGAAGATTATGGAAGCGCTGGTCAGGAAAC
>CAYOZY010000182.1:0-5173 GCA_964408525.1 uncultured Sphingobium sp.
TGATCGGTCGCCTGCTCTACGACAGCAAGATGATCTTCGAGGATCAGCTCGCCGCGCTGGAGGCCGACAGCAAGCGCGTGGGCACTCAGGGGCAGGAGATCGATTTCGCGCTGCTGGTGGACGGCTTGGCCGCCGAACGCGAACAGGGCATCACCATCGATGTCGCCTACCGTTTCTTCACCACCGAAAAGCGCAAGTTCATCGTCGCCGATACACCGGGGCACGAACAATATACCCGCAATATGGTGACGGGTGCCTCCACCGCTGACTTGGCCGTGATCCTGATCGACGCGCGCAAGGGCGTGCTGACGCAGACCCGCCGCCACAGCTATCTCGCGCACCTGATCGGCATCCGCCACATCGTGCTGGCGGTCAACAAGATGGATCTCGTCGACTATAGCCAACAGGTCTATGACGATATCGTCGCCGATTACACCGTCTTTGCCAACTCGATCGGCATCGAGAGCTTTGTGCCGATGCCGATCTCCGGCTTCAAAGGCGACAATATCACCGCACTTTCGTCCAATATGCCCTGGTATAAGGGCAAGCCGCTTATCGAGCATCTGGAAACGGTCGAGGTCGATGCGACGACCGACCGGGACAAGCCTTTCCGTATGGCTGTGCAGTGGGTCAACCGGCCCAATCTCGATTTCCGGGGCTTCTCCGGCCAGATCGCAACCGGCACGGTGAAGCCCGGCGATGCGATCCGTGTGCTGCCTTCGGGCAAGACCTCTACCGTCAGCCGCATCGTCACGCTGGATAGCGATCTCGATCAGGCGGTGGCGGGCCAGTCGGTTACGCTCTGCTTCGCGGATGAGATCGACTGTTCGCGCGGCGATGTTGGCGCGGCGGCGGACAATCCGCCGGAAACCGCCGACCAGTTTGAGGCGAGCATAGTGTGGATGGCGGACGAGGCGCTGCATGTCGGCCGCGCCTATTGGCTGAAGCTCGGCACTCAGATGGTGTCCGCCACCGTTCATGCGCCAAAATATGTCGTCAACGTCAACACGATGGAACATCTGGCGGCAAAGACGCTGGAGCTGAACGCCATCGGTGTCGCCGAAATCGCGACCGACAAGCCGATCGTGTTCGAACCCTATGCCGACAATCGCACATTGGGCGGCTTCATCCTGATCGACAAGCTGACCAATGCGACCGTGGGTGCGGGCATGCTGCACTTCAGCCTGCGCCGCGCGCAGAATGTCCACTGGCAGGCGCTCGACATCGGCCGCGACGCGCATGCCAACCTCAAGAACCAGAAGCCCGCCGTGCTGTGGTTCACGGGGCTTTCGGGATCGGGCAAATCGACTATCGCCAACATTGTCGAGAAGAAGCTGCACCGGATGAACCGGCACACCTTCCTGCTGGATGGCGACAATGTGCGCCACGGCCTCAACAAGGATCTGGGCTTCACTGAGGCGGACCGGATCGAGAATATCCGCCGCGTCGGCGAGGTAGCGAAGCTGATGGCGGATGCTGGCCTTATCGTCATTACTGCCTTCATCTCGCCCTTCCGCGCCGAGCGGGAAATGGTGCGGAGCATGCTGCCCGATGGCGAGTTCCTTGAAGTGTTCATCGACACGCCGCTCGCCGAAGCGGAAAAGCGCGATGTAAAGGGCCTCTACAAGAAGGCGCGTTCGGGCCAGCTCAAGAACTTCACCGGCATCGACAGTCCCTATGAGGCGCCGGACGCGCCCGAAGTGCGGATCGACACCACCGCCATGACCCCGGAGCAGGCGGCCGACGCGATTGTCGAAAGGCTGCTGGGGTGAGCTTGAGCGATGCGCAACTGGCGGCTGAACTGGCCGAGAGCGCGGGACGCATATTGCTGGCGGTGCGTGATAGCGGGCTGATCGCGGCCAAGGCGCTAGGCAAGGCGGGGGACCAGACGGCCAACCAGTTCCTCGTCGCGGCCATCCGCGAGCAGCGCCCCGATGACGGGCTGCTGTCCGAAGAGATGCAATGTGACGGCGCACGGCTCGAAAAATCGCGTGTCTGGATCATCGATCCGGTAGATGGTACCCGTGAATATGGCGAAGAGCGCACCGACTGGGCGGTGCATGTCGCGCTGGCCATCGAGGGCGCGCCAGCAATCGGCGCGGTCGCGCTGCCGGGTCTCAATGAAGTGCTGCGCTCCGACCGGCCTCGCGCCCTGCCTGCCGCTGGAACGCCCTTGCGCATGGTCGTTTCGCGCACCCGTCCCGCCGCAGAAGCGGTCGTCGTGGCCGGAAAACTGGGTGCGGAGCTTGTACCCATGGGCAGCGCGGGCGCCAAGGCGATGGCCGTGATACGCGGCGAGGCGGACATCTATCTTCACTCCGGCGGCCAGTATGAATGGGACAGTTGCGCGCCCGCAGCGGTGGCGCTTGCCCACGGCCTGCATGTCAGCCGCATAGACGGCTCTCCGCTCGTCTATAACCAGCGCGACGTCTATATGCCGGACCTGCTTATCTGCCGGAAGGAACATGCCGGGCCAGTCCTTGGTCTCCTGACGGAATTGACCGCATGATCGATTGGCTGCATCCCCTGTCCGGCTTTCTGGTCGGCACATTGGTCGGCCTGACGGGCGTGGGCGGCGGATCGCTCATGGCGCCGATCATGATCCTGCTGCTCGGCGTTTCTCCCATCACGGCCGTGGGCACGGACCTGTGGTTCGCGGCGCTCACGAAAATGGTTGGCGGCGGCGTACACCACAGCCAGGGCCATGCCGACTGGCAGATCGTCCGTCGCCTTGCCTATGGCAGCATCCCGGCGGCGGCACTGACGCTCTGGTATCTTTCCCAGACCGGCGGGCATCAAGCCAAGACGGGAATGGTTGTGCAGGCGTTGGGCGCCGTGCTCATCGTCTCCGCGATAGTCACCCTGTTTCAACGCAAGCTTTACTCCTCAGCGATGGCTGTGCCGCAGGAACGCATTACCGCCTATCGCAGGTTGCTGCCGGCGCTGACGATCATCTGTGGCGCGATATTGGGCACGATCGTAACCTTCACCTCGGTGGGAGCCGGGGCGATCGGCGCGACGATGCTGGTGATGCTCTACCCCATCCGGCTTTCGACGCGGAAGGTTGTCGGCACCGACATCGTTCATGCCGTGCCGCTCACCATGCTGGCGGGGCTGGGCTATTTCTGGATGGGCAAGGTTGACCTCAATCTGCTTGGCTCCCTGCTGATCGGTTCGATCCCCGGCATCGTTATCGGATCGCGGCTGACCAAGCATGTGAACGCAGGGTTTCTGCGCGTCGCGCTCGCCTCCATGCTCGTGTTTTCCGGCGCAAAACTGCTGACGAGCTGACGCTGCCGTACGCGCCGCCTTTTTTGGTGCGATTTCCTTCCTTGCCCCTCTTGCTTCGCAGGTGCAGCGGGCCTAAAGCCCCCGGATAAGTGTTAAGCATGTCGCGTCGCGGGGGGCGAACTTGGTCGATCTCAGCCAATATCTGCCGATTCTCATTTTCCTCGGCATCGCTCTCGCGCTTTCAAGCGTCTTTGTGTTCCTGCCGATGTTCGTCGGGCGCCTGACCGGAGCGCACAAGCCGGACCCGGAAAAGCTCAGCGAGTATGAATGTGGCTTTCCGGCTTTCGAAGATCCGCGCAACCAGTTCGACGTGCGCTTTTACCTTGTCGCGATTCTCTTCATCATTTTCGACCTTGAAGCGGCCTTCCTCTTTCCGTGGGCGGTCAGCCTTGACCAGATCGGCTGGGCCGGCTGGGCGACTATGATGATCTTCATTTTCGAGCTGGTGCTCGGCCTCGTCTATGCATGGAAAAAGGGAGCGCTGGATTGGGAGTAGAGCTTGAGCGGCCCGCGACCGGATTGACACCCGCTCCCGGCACGCAACCCGACCCCGAATTCTTCAGGAGCCTGTCCGCCGAAGTGCAGGACAAGGGCTTTCTTGTCACCTCGACCGAGGATCTGTTCCAGTGGGCGCGCACCGGCTCGCTCTGGTGGATGACCTTTGGCCTTGCCTGCTGCGCGGTCGAGATGATCCATGTGAACATGCCGCGCTATGACATGGAGCGCTTCGGCGCCGCGCCGCGCGCCTCGCCGCGCCAGAGCGACGTGATGATCGTTGCGGGTACGCTCTGCAACAAGATGGCCCCGGCGCTGCGCAAGGTCTACGACCAGATGAGCGAGCCGAAATACGTCATCTCTATGGGTAGCTGCGCCAACGGCGGCGGCTATTATCACTATAGTTACAGCGTTGTGCGCGGCTGCGACCGCATCGTGCCGGTCGACATCTATGTACCAGGCTGCCCGCCCACCGCGGAGGCGCTGCTCTACGGCATCATGCAGTTGCAGCGGAAAATCCGCCGTGTCGGGACGATAGAGCGGTGAGCGTGCATCCCGCCCCGCTGGTAAAGCCGATCGAGGGTCTGACAGAAGAGCTGCGCAAGCTGCTCGGAGCAGATTTGCTCACGCTGATCGAAGCGGCAGATGAAATTACGCTGGTTGTGGCGCGCGACGCGCTTATCGCGGTCATGAGGAAATTGCGCGATAGTGCGCATTATCAGCAGCTTATGGAAATCGCGGGTGTCGATTATCTTGAGCGGCCAGAGCGGTTCGAGGTGGTCTATCATCTGCTTTCGGTCACGCGAAACCACCGCCTGCGCGTCAAGCTATCCACCGACGAATCGACCCCGGTTCCTTCGGTCACCGCCCTTTGGCCGGTCGCGGGCTGGCTGGAGCGCGAAGTGTTCGACATGTACGGCGTCGTCTTCTCCGGCAACACGGACCTGCGCCGCATCCTCACCGATTATGGCTTTGCCGGCCACCCCCAGCGTAAGGATTTCCCGCTCACGGGTTATGTCGAGCTGCGTTACAGCGAGGAGGACAAGCGCGTTGTCTATGAGCCGGTCAAGCTGGCGCAGGATTTCCGCAATTTTGACTTCATGAGTCCATGGGAAGGGGCGGAATATATCCTGCCCGGCGACGAGAAGGCGAAGGGGCAGGAGCAAGGCGCGCCTACTCCCGTACCGGCTCCGCCTGCACCTCCAAAGGCATCTGAAGCGCCCGCGCCCAAGGTCGATACACCAAAGACAACGGATCATCCGGGCCAGACCGGCGCAGGCAAGGCCGCCAACAAGGAAGCGGCGAAGCAGTCCGATGTTGTGAAGAAGCCGCGCGCCCCGCGCAAGACGGCGGTGGAAAAAGTGGCAACGGCCAAACCGGCTCCCAA
>CAYOZY010000183.1:0-5059 GCA_964408525.1 uncultured Sphingobium sp.
ACAGTTTTCAGGCTGGCAAGGCGATGGCGTGCGTGAGGCGCTGCCGGGTTTCGGCGCGCCGGACCCGCATGCACCCACCAGTGCGGTGTTCATACAGCCCGGCGTTCCGGTCACGCTCGCCGTGGCGTGGTTGCGCCCGTGGCAGCCCAAGGCGGACACGATCGTTTACAACCAGCGCAAGCTTGCCGATCTCGTGGCGTTGCAGATGATCAACCGCCGGCTGGAGCAGGCCGCGCGGCGCGGCGATGCCAGCTTCCTTCAGGCGAGCGTCGATGTGCAGGACATCAGCCGTTCGGCGAACGCGACATTTGTCAGCATAACGCCGCTGGGCGACGACTGGGAAAAGGCGCTGGCCGATGTGCGCGCGATTATCGAGGACGCGAAGGCGGCCCCGGTGAGCGAGGCGGATATCGACCGGGAATATGTGCAGTTCGAAACCGGCTTCGCAATCGATGTCGAGAATCAGGACACCGAACCGAGCGCCAAACAGGCCGAAAACCTTGCGGCTGCGGTGGATATTCGCGAGACGATCGTGTCGCCGCAGGCCGCGCTGGACATTTTCCGCGGCGCCCGCCCGATCATGACGCCCGCGACCATGCTCGATGCCACCCGGCGCATGTTCACGGCGGGCGTGATGCGCGGCTTCATGGTCATTCCGAAGGCCGAGGCCGATGCGGAAGGACGGCTCGCGGCCGCGCTCAAGGCGCCGGTCGAGGTGGCGAAGGATGTGCGCCTCGCCGCCAGCAGCGTGACGATGGACGACCTGCCCAAATTGCCGCCGCCGGGGAAAGTCGTTTCGCGCGCGCGCGCGGAGGGCATAGGCGTGGAACTGATCGGTTTCGCCAATGGGGTGAAGCTTCAGCTTTTCGCAAGCGACGGCGAGGCGGGCAAGGTGCGCGTCAATGTGCGTTTCGGGCGGGGGCTGCTCGCCTTGTCGCCCAAAAAGGCGCAGCCGACATGGGCGGCGGCTTATGTTCTGGGCGCCAATGGCATCGGCAACCTTGGCCAGCGTGAGATCGACGAACTGACCAATGGCCGGCGGCTTGGTTTTGATTTCGGTATCGATGACGACGCCTTCGAGATGGGCGTCGTTTCCCGTCCCGCGGATTACCGGGACCAGTTGCGGCTGTTCGCGACCAAGCTCGCCTATCACGGCTGGGCGAGCGGGCCGGTCGAGCGCGCGAAGGCCGGCCTGCTTGCGGCCTATGATGCGTCGTCGAGTTCGCCCAATGCGGTGCTGGGCCATGAGCTGGGCTGGCTGCTGAGGGGCAAGGACATGCGCTTCCACACGCCCGACAAGGCAGAGATAGCCGCGCTGACTCCTGCGCAATTTCGCGCCTTCTGGGAGCCGATACTGGCCTCCGGTCCGATCGAGGTACAGATTTACGGCGATGTGAAGAGCGACGAGGCGATCGCGGCGGTCGCGGATACCTTCGGCGCCCTGCCGCCACGCAAGGCGGCCACGGTGCAATCTGCGTCACGGATGATCCGTTTTCCCGCGCACAACAGCGCGCCTCTTGTTCTCACCCATCGCGGCGACAAGGATCAGGCGGCAGCGGTGATCGCATGGCCGACAGGCGTGGGCCTCGCCCGTTCGCGCGAGGCGCGTCAGCTCGACATATTGGCGCAGATCATCAACGACCGGCTGTTCGAGAAGCTCCGCGCGGTCGATGGCGCCGCCTATAGCCCTAGCGCTTCGTCCGACTGGCCGCTCGCCTTCGACAAGGGGCAGGGGTATCTGGTTGTGATGAGCCAGCTCAGGCCGGAGCGGATCGACTATTTCTATGGGCTTGTGCGCGACATCGCCGCCGATCTCGCCGCACATCCGGTCAGTGATGACGAGCTTGCGCGCGTGCTCTCCCCCATGCGCCAGATGCTGGCGCGCGCGAGCACGAGCAGCGCTTTCTGGATGGACCAGATGGAGGGAGCGAGCCAGGACAATCGCTATGTTTCCGCGATGAAATCCATGCCGCGCGACATGCTGGGCGTGACGGCGACCGATTTGCAGGCGCTCGCGGCGAAATATATGGTGGAGGCGAAGAGCTATTCCGTGGTTGTGCTGCCGGAGCAAGGGCAGGAGGGCGCTCAGTCCCCCGGTCGATGAAGCAATGCGGTATGTCGTGCTTTTTCCGGATTGGAATGAGCTTGCCGGGAATCTCTATTGGTGAGACGCTGGCGCCGGGAATATTGTGGGGGCAGCGGTGCGAGCCGGACTTGCGGGAATTATCAGGCATGCGTTGAGCGGGGCAGGGCGGCGCGTTCTCGTCGCGCGAGCGATGGATCGTTATCGTCGCGCCGCGCAGCATCTCGACAAGGATGCCGTGCGGCAGTGGTGCGCCGGGCATGCCGTTTCGCAGGTGCAATGGGCATCCGCGATAGACCCCGCGCTCTGGGCTGAGGCCACCGAATTCGCGGATCGATTGCGGGCACAGGCGGCGGCGAAGCTGGAAAACGCGACGGGACGCTTTGGTGGAGGAGGCGCGGTCGCGCTGCTCTATTTTTTGGTTCGGCTGCGGCGGCCCGAATATGTGGTGGAAACCGGGGTGGCGGCGGGATGGTCGACCGCTGCGATATTAACAGCCTTGGAGAAAAACGGCGCGGGCCATCTATGGTCCAGCGATTTCCCTTATTTCCGCCATGGCGGCGAGACATCCGAGATCGGATTGCTGGTGCCCGAAGCGCTTAAGGGGCGGTGGACGCTTTTCACGGAAGGTGACGAAGCCAATCTGGCCCATATCGTCGCGCAGGTGCCGCGCATCGATCTGTTGCATTACGACAGCGACAAGAGCGCTACAGGCAGGAGCAGGGCGCTTTCCGCGGTGCGCGGCAGGCTGGATGCCAATTCCTGGGTGATATTCGACGACATTCAGGACAACTGGCATTTCCGCGATAATGCGGGCGCCAGACCGCTGCTGTTCGAGGAAGGCGGCAAATATGTAGGCTTGCTCGCCCGCGCCGCCACATTGTCGCGTGGCGCAAAGCAAACCGACCTGCCCTGACTACAGGATATATTTGCTCAGATCCGTGTTGCGCGAAATGCTGGCGAGTTGCCCGTCGACATAGGCGGCGTCGACGGTGAGCGTTTCGCCCTTGCGGTTCTCGGCGTCGAAGCTCACCTCTTCGAGCAGCTTTTCCATAACCGTCTGAAGCCGCCGCGCACCGATATTCTCGACCTGCTCGTTCACTTCCGCCGCGATGCGCGCGACCGCGCGGATACCCTCGGCTGTTATGTCAATGGTCACTCCCTCGGTGCCAAGCAGCGCCTTATATTGTTCGGCCAGCGACGCCTTGGTGTCGGACAGGATCGCGACGAAATCCTCTTCCGTGAGGCCTTTCAGCTCGACCCGTATTGGCAGGCGTCCCTGAAGCTCCGGCAGCAGATCGCTGGGCTTTGCGACGTGGAACGCGCCAGATGCGATGAACAGGATATGGTCGGTCTTGAGCGGGCCATATTTGGTCGCGACCGTCGTACCCTCGATCAGCGGCAGCAGGTCACGTTGCACGCCCTCGCGGCTCACCGAACCGCCGCGCACGTCCGAAACTGCGATCTTGTCGATCTCGTCCAGGAACACGATACCATTTTGCTCGGCGTCGCGCAGCGCCGTGCGGTTGAGGTCGTCCGGGTCGAGCCGTTTGTCCTGTTCTTCCTCGACAAGCTTGTCCCACGCGTCCGCGACGCGCATCTTGCGGCGCTTCTTTGCCTGTTGCCCAAATGCCTTGCCCATGATGTCCGAAAGGTTGATCATGCCGACATTGCCGCCCATGCCGGGGATTTCCATCGGCATGGAAGGGGCTTCGGCAACCTCGATTTCCACCTCGGCATCGTTCATCTGGTCGCTTTCGATGCGCTGGCGATAGGAAAGCCGCGTGGCCTCGCTCGCTTCCTTGCCGGTCAGGGCATCGAGCAGGCGCTCCATCGCCGCGTCGGAAGCCGCAACGCGCACGGATTCGCGGCGACGGTCACGCTCCAGACGCACCGCCTCTTCCACCAGATCGCGGGCGATCTGTTCGACATCGCGGCCGACATAGCCGACCTCCGTGAACTTGGTCGCCTCGACCTTGACGAACGGCGCATCGGCCAGTTTCGCGAGGCGGCGAGAAATCTCTGTCTTGCCGCATCCGGTGGGGCCTATCATCAGGATGTTCTTGGGCGTTACTTCATCGCGCAGTTCGGGCGAAAGCTGCTGCCTGCGCCAGCGGTTGCGCAGCGCCACGGCGACCGCGCGCTTCGCATCCTTCTGGCCGATGATATGTTCGTCGAGCGCGGCGACAATCGCTTTAGGGGTGAGTTCGCTATTCATGATTTCTCTCGGCGGGGTGACTCAGGATGCGCTGTCCAGCGCTTCCAGAGTGATGTTTTCGTTGGTGTAGACGCACAGATCGGCGGCGATTTTCATTGCCTTTCGCGCCAGGGTTTCGGCGTCGCTTTCATAATCGATCAGCGCTCGCGCGGCGGACAGCGCAAAATTGCCGCCGGAGCCGATCGCCGCAATGCCGTCCACCGGCTCCAGCACATCGCCGTTGCCAGTCAGGATCAGCGTGATGTCCTTGTCCGCGACCGCCATCATCGCCTCAAGGTTGCGCAGATATTTGTCGGTGCGCCAGTCCTTGGCGAGTTCCACCGCCGCACGCATGAGCTGGCCGTTGTGCCGCTCCAGCTTGGCCTCCAGCCGTTCGAACAGGGTGAAGGCGTCCGCTGTCGCGCCCGCGAAACCACCTATCACCGTGCCGTCATGAAGGCGGCGCACCTTGCGCGCGTTAGGCTTCATGATCGTCGGCCCCATGCTCACCTGCCCGTCGCCTGCTACGACAACGCGGCCGTTCTTGCGGACCGAGAGGATGGTGGTGCCATGCCATTGAGGCATGCCGTTTGCGGAAGTGTTGGTCATTCGCCGCATATGGGCGAACATGCGGGGCGGTTCAAGGCATCAGGGTTGACATATTGCGCTGCAGCATGAAAGCTCTGCCTCTGTCGACTCGCGAGGGGGCATCCGATGATTCCAGAACCGGCCGATTGGACGAACCGGTGTGGCAGCGCGCGCCCAAATCGCCGCGATTT
>CAYOZY010000184.1:0-5057 GCA_964408525.1 uncultured Sphingobium sp.
CAATTTGATGATGTCCATCGTCGCCATGGCCAGCCCCGCGCCGTTCACCATGCAGCCGATGTCGCCATCGAGCTTGATATAGGCGAGGTCATATTTGCTCGCTTCCAGTTCGGCGGGATCTTCCTCGGTCTCGTCGCGCAGCGCCATCAGGTCAGGGTGACGGAACAGCGCATTGCCGTCGAAACCGACCTTGGCGTCGAGCACCAGCAGTTTGTCGCCGTCGGCTGTCGAGCAGACAGCAAGCGGGTTGATCTCGATCTGGCTGGCATCGGTGCCGAGAAACGCGTTGTAGAGCGATTCGGCGATCTTCGCCGCCTGCTTGGCGAGATCGCCCGACAGGTTGAGGCCCGCCGCGACGCTGCGGCCATGATGGGGCATGAAGCCGGTGGCCGGGTCGACCGCGAAGGTGTGAATCTTTTCCGGGGTCGAATGTGCGACTTCCTCGATATCCATGCCGCCTTCGGTCGAGACGACAAAAGCGATTCGTCCTGTGGCGCGATCGACCAGCAGAGCGAGGTAGAATTCCTTCGTGATGTCGGCGCCGTCGGTGATGTAGAGGCGGTTGACCTGCTTGCCGGCAGCGCCGGTCTGGATCGTCACCAGCGTGTTGCCGAGCATGTCGGCGGCATTGGCGCGCACTTCCTCAGCCGATTTGGCAAGGCGGACGCCGCCTTTCGCATCGGGACCAAGCTCCTTGAACTTGCCCTTGCCGCGCCCGCCAGCATGGATCTGGGCCTTCACGACATAAAGCGGGCCGGGCAGCTTGTCGGCGGCGGCAACGGCTTCCTCGACGCTGAACGCGGCATAACCGGCCGGCACGGGCGCGCCATATTTCGCGAGGAGTTCCTTGGCCTGATATTCGTGAATGTTCATTGCGTACGTCCTGTCGTCTCTTAAGGGAGGAATGGCGCGGCTAAAGCATATCATATGCGGGAAAGATAGCCGGACTTCGCAAATGCACTTTGCAAAGTTGCGAAGTGAAGAGTGTTCGAAGCGCTCGGCCAGCCCACCCGGCGCGCAATTTCTATCCAAAATGAAGGGATTTCAGCAAAAACTGGCCTGCCTCGACCCCAAAGCAAAACACCCGGACCGCCTGAGCGATCCGGGTGCTTAAGGCGTCATTGCGCCCTTTTCCCTTTGGTCCGTCCTCCCCATCGCGCCCCTTTAGTTATCGCGAAAGGTGGCACGGTATCCCTGAACCATGGCCCCGTTTCTTCTGGTTGCCTATGTTTCGACGCCATTGCTATGGGTGGAGCGCGCCGATGTCCATCATCCTTATCGGATCGAAAAGCTTTTTGCCTCGGCCCTGTGTCAATTTCGCAACAGCGGCCCAACAGGCCGGGCGCTTGCCAGCGGGCTGCCGGACGCCTAGAGAAATCGCACCCATGCCGTGGAATCCCAGCCCATGATATTGAGCCGTTTTGAACGGATGATCGCCAAACGATACCTGTTGCCCGGCAAAGGCGAGGGCTTCATCTTCCTCGTCGCGAGCATCAGCCTCGTTGCGGTGATGCTGGGCGTCGCCGCGCTCATCATCGTCATGAGCGTGATGAACGGCTTCCGTGCGGAGTTGTTCGACAAGATCGTGGGCCTAAACGGCCATGCGGTGGTACAGGGCTATGGCGGTCGCCTGCCCGACTGGCGCACAGTGATGGCACAGGCCAAAGCGACACCGGGCGTTACCAGCGCGACGCCGCTGATCGAACAGCCGCTGCTGGCCAATGCGCAGGGGCGCGTCGAGGCCGTTCTGGTGCGCGGCATGACCATGAACGACATCCGGGCCAACAGGTCGCTCAAGGGCAAGGTGCGCGTGGGCAGCCTCGATGCGCTTGCGCCGGGCCGCAATGTCGTCGCCATCGGGTCGGGCCTTGCGGACAACCTCGGCGTGACCGTGGGCAACACCATTTCGATCATCAACCCTGCCGGGCGCGCCACCCCGTTCGGTACGGTGCCGCGCGAAATCGGCTATACGGTCGGCGCGGTGTTCGAGGTCGGCATCTATGACTATGACAAGGCTTTTGTCATCATGCCGATGGACAATGCGCAGCAATTGCTGCTGCTGGGCGATGTCGTCGGCATGATCGAGGTGAGCACGACCGATCCCGACAAGGTGGCGGACATTCTCTCGCCGCTCGCCGACAAGGTGGAGAGCAAGGCCGTCATCACCGACTGGCGACAGATGAATTCCTCGCTGTTCGAGGCGCTCCAGGTCGATCGCATCGTTTCCTTCGTCGTGCTTTCGCTCATCATCCTCGTCGCGGTGTTCAATATATTGTCGTCGCTCATCATGCTGGTGCGCGCCAAGACGCGCGACATCGCCATCATGCGCACCATGGGCGCGAAACGTTCCAGCCTGCTCAAGATTTTCGTGACCGTGGGCGTTACCATCGGTTCGCTGGGCATGGCGGCGGGCGTGGTGCTGGGCTTCATATTCCTGTTCTTCCGCCAGCAGGTGCTCAATTTCATCCAGCTCGTTACGGGCCAGAATATCTGGGATCCCTCGGTGCGCTTCCTCGCGGAGCTGCCCTCGCGGCCCGATCCGTTCGAAATCGTTGCGATCTGTCTGATGGCGCTGTTCTTCAGTTTCCTCGCAACGCTTTACCCCGCGCTCAAGGCTGCGAACACCGATCCCGTGCAGGTGCTGCGCTATGAATGACGTGCTCGGCATAACCGGCCTCAAGCGCAGCTTCACCCAGGGCGGCGTGACAATCGAGGTGTTGCGCGATGTGAACCTGATGATCGCGCGGGGCGAGATCGTCGGGCTTTTGGGGCCGTCGGGTTCGGGCAAATCGACGCTGCTTCAGGCGGTCGGGCTGCTCGAAGGGGGCTTTGAAGGCTCGATTCGCATCCTGGGCGAGGAAGCCTCGAAGCTCGGCAATGACGAGCGCACCCGTCTGCGCCGCGATGCGCTGGGTTTCGTCTATCAGTTTCACCATTTGCTGCCCGATTTCAACGCGACCGAGAATGTTGTGCTACCCCAGTTGGTGCGCGATGTAGCCGATGCCGTAGCGCGGGATCGCGCGGTTGCTCTGCTCACCGGGCTAGGGTTGGGCCATCGGCTCGATCATCGGCCCAGCCAGCTATCGGGCGGCGAACAGCAGCGCGTGGCGGTGGCCCGCGCGCTCGCCAATCGGCCTGCGCTGGTGCTGGCGGATGAGCCGACGGGCAATCTTGATGAGCGCACCGCCGATGTGGTGATCGATGAGTTCATCCGCCTCGTGCGCGGCGAAGGTTCCTCCGCGCTGATCGCGACGCACAATGAGCGACTGGCCGCGCGCATGGACCGGGTGGTGCGCCTGCATGAGGGGGGTTTGGAGTGATCGGGCAAAAAGACGCCGCGGCTCATCGCGATTGACGGTGCGGATAGTCCGCGTCCGTGTTTCTTATCGACAAGCGATGACAGGTGACGCTGGGTTTCGTCACAATCCTGTCGTGTGGCTACAGTCGCCGTCATCCACGCAAGCAAGCGAGCCGGGCTTACACAGCACCATCCCGCTGCTCGTCGTAAACAGTGGAAGCAGACAACCGGCGATTGGACTTGGTTGAGTTTATCGCCGTCGCACGCGCGCCTGATTTGAGTCCCGCCGAATTGAGAACAGCGGTAATAAAAGGGGCCACACTGTGGTGCAGTGATCGCGGGATAAAACTGTGCCAGTCCTGCTAGACCCTTGCCTTTGTGCGGGGGCGGAGGATGAAGAGAGTGGAACTTTATCAGAAGGTTCGCCACGCGGTTTTGATTGATGGCATGAGCCGTCGCAGTGCTGCCCGTTATTTTGGCATTGACCGCAAGACCATAGACAAGATGCTGCTATATTCGGAGCCGCCGCCCCATGGGCGTCGGGGACGGACATTCAGCCGGAAGCTGGTTGGCTTTACGGAGATCATTGATCGGATATTGGCTGATGATCGCACCGTGCATGCCAAGCAGCGTCACACGCTGGTGCGGATATTTGAACGACTGCGGGATGAGCACGGCTTTACTGGCGGAGAGACGATTGTCCGTGAGTATGTGGCCAATGCCAAGCTGCGCAGCCGTGAGGTGTTCATACCGCTGAGCCACAAGCCCGGGCACGCGCAGGTGGATTTTGGCGAGGCGGACGGGATTATCGGCGGCAAGCTGACACGGTTCCATTATTTTTGCATGGACCTGCCGCACAGCGATGCGCCGTTCATCAAGGCGTATCCCGCCGAAGTGGCTGAGGCGTTTTGCGACGGCCATGTCGCGGCCTTTGCGTTTTTTAGCGGTGTGCCGCTTTCGATCCTGTATGATAATACGAAGCTGGCTGTTGCGCGGATACTGGGCGACGGGAAGCGTGAACGCAGCCGGATGTTTTTCGGACTCCAGAGTCATTACCTGTTCGAGGACAAGTTCGGACGTCCCGGCAAAGGGAACGACAAGGGCAAGGTTGAGGGGCTGGTCGGCTATTCACGGCGCCACTTCATGGTACCGATGCCGGTAGCCGAGAGCTTTGATGCGCTTAATGCGTACTTTCTCGAACGATGTGTTGCCCGCCAACGGGCGGTGCTGCGCGGGCATGACCAGAGCATTGGCGAACGGATGGAGGCCGATCTGGCGGCGTTTATGGCGTTGCCCGCGGTACCGTTTGACCCTTGCCATATTGTGACTGGACGCGCCTCGTCGATGTCGCTGGTGCGGTATCGCACCAATGATTACTCGGTGCCGACGGCCTATGCCCATCAGGAGGTGGTGATCAAAGGCTATGTCGAGCGGGTCGAGATTATCTGTCGCGGAGAACAGATCGCGATGCACAAGCGCAGCTATGCCCGTGAAGACTTCATTCCGAACCCGTTGCATTATCTGGCGTTGGTGGAGCACAAGCCTCGTGCGCTCGATCAGGCCGCGCCGCTTGAAGGCTGGGTGCGTGCTGAACCTGTGCATCGTATACGTCGACTGATGGAAGCGCGCAGCGGCAAGGAGGGGCGCCGCGAGTTCATCCAGATATTACGGTTGTGCGAGCGGTTCGAACAGTCACTGGTGGAATGGGCGGCAGCCCGTGCACTGGAGCTGGGCGCGATCAGCTTCGATGCGGTCAAGA
>CAYOZY010000185.1:0-2577 GCA_964408525.1 uncultured Sphingobium sp.
GGGCGATGACGCCGCCTTTGATCCGCTGCTGGCAGCGCCGACGCCCCCGAAACGGACACGCCATTAGGGCGCGAAATCTCTGTATAGGCGTATACACATATACAGGGCACACAAGACTTGAAGCGACGCCCTTATGCGGAATCCTCGTCGTCCAGTTCGTATTTCGGCCCCGGCACCAATCCTGCATCGCAGGCCCGGTTCCAGTTCATCTTGAGCATGGCGGCCAGCTCATCCGTTTCAACCTGGGGGATTTCACGCTGCGGCAAGGCCGCGAGCGCGGCGCGCAGCTTTGCGTTCGGCGGGCGCGGATTATCCAGCGCCTGGCACACAAGCTCGAAATCGGATGCCGACAACCGGATAATTTCAAACCCGGAATTCGGCTCGCCGAGTGGGGGCACGCTGTCCTCGCCTTGCATGGTCATATCCCTTCATCGGTTCGGAGCGCGGCAAGAGCCGCATTTTCGGTTTCATAAGGTAGCCGGTCGCGCGGAACGGGGTCCGTCGCGGTCCAGTCGGCCTCGCCCTGCTCCTGAAACCGGGTGATAGCAGACTCGATAGCCTCCCGGTCGATCTCTTCGGCATCGACCACGATATGCAGACCGATCCCGTAGCGATAGCTCCGATCGGACTGGAAGCTCTCATATACCGGCGGCGGCTCATCTCGGATGATCGCGGCGGCAACCTGTTCCTGATAGTCATCGAACGTCAGTCCGCCAAAAGCGGCATAGTCCCGCCTGTCGCGTTCCTTGAGGCGATACAGTTTCTTGCGGCCATCGCCGACAGGCTCGAACTCCAGCTTGAACTCGGCCGCCTGTTCCTCCTCGGTCATCAGCGCCGTGGCGCGATCCCAGGCAAGGGATTTCACCTTGTCCCAAAAGCAGTTTCGCGCCGTGATGATATCCGCGTTCCAGATCGTTCGCCCGTCCAGGCCGGGAAATACGGCGGTGAACCATTGATTGAACAGCTTTGGCCGTCCCGGCTCGTCAAGGCGCAAATGGCTGGTGAACCTGCCACCGAACATCGGCGTATCGCGCAACACCTTGCCGCGCAGCCGGATGAACTCGTCCCGCCGACGGCGTGCCGAAAGCTCGGAAAACGGCTTGAATTTGCGCGATCTGCGGCGGGCACTCATGGCATCTTACTCGAAAATAGCAGCCAGCTTGGCCAGGACCTCATCAACGATGACAGCGGGCACGCTCTCAAGCTTCTTTGCATTGCGTGCCCCAAGGTCGATCGCGCGCGGCTGATCGCATCGGACAACGCCGGTTGTTCGCGTTCCGCCCCCCATCAACGACACCGTGAAGCCCGCTTTGCGGGCGAAATTACCGCCGGTTGTGATCGGCAGCACGATCGGGGCCTTGGTCAGCCGGTTGAATGCACCGGGCGACACGATCAGGACGGGCCGTGTTCCCTGCTGCTCATGGCCTGCGGTCGGATCGAGCGATACGAGGTAAATATCCCCCCGCTCCATCTCAAATCAGCTCACGGCCGACTGCTGGCGCATCCAGCCATTCCCGGTCCTCATCGGTCAGCTCGGCCGTCTCGTCGCATTGCGCCAGCAGCTCGTCCAGCGTGTAGCGCGGTCGCGGATTCGGCTCGACCACCAGGCGGCCGCCATCGACTGCGACGCCCACGGTCGCGCCGACCCGCAAATGGAGCATGTCGAGAATCGCCGGGGGCACCGCCAGCATGACGGAACCACCCACTTTGCGAAGATTGGTGGTGTGCATGGCAAAATCCTTCATTGGAGTTATACCAAAATATAACACAGCACCGCGCGGGCGGCAATCGTGATGAACGATGGGCCGCGACAGTGACGAAAAGCGCGGAAAATCAATCGCGCGCGATGAAAAAGTGAGCTTTGGGGTATGACCTCACCGTTCGCGGTGGACATGGTGGGCGATACCACGAGGATCTTCATTCGAGCGCCGATCGCATAGGAAGCCCGTAGAGCGGCATGAAGGGCTGGACCTTCCCAACCCCTCCGAACCTCTGAAATGGGCTGGGCGGCCCGGAAATCGCGCCAGGGACGACATTTCCGCCTGCCCTGCCCTCTCGAATGGATCACCGCCCTATCCGCCTGGCTTTTCTGGAAAGCCAATTGCGACGGTGCCGCTGGGTGCTGTGGTTTCGGGAGGGGCGCGACATTGAACGATCCTCCACTAAAAACGGAAACGGGCCGGCGAAGCCGGCTCATCATGGGGGATGCCGGGTGGGAGGATGGCTTTAGCCATCCGGGGCGGCCGAAGGCCGCGAGCCGGCGGGGGCGAAGCCCCCAAGAGGCGGTGCTTTTCTTCTTTTGGTCCGGTTCGGTGTGTGAAACCCCGATAGTTGGGCAAAGTTATCCACAGCTCCCCCTAGTGTTAATATATGGGTTAAGAGTCGTGTTACGGGATTTCTGCGGTTTCATAATGCTTTGAAAATATTGACTGAATTAGGGTTTTTTTGACCGCCTCCGTCAACGGAACCCCGAATCCACTGACTCCAGAACCCCGAATCTGCGTCAACGAAACCCCGAATCGTGGGCGGCCGTCAATGAAACCCCGAACTTTTCCGTTGCGTCAATGAAACCCCGAA
>CAYOZY010000185.1:2677-4990 GCA_964408525.1 uncultured Sphingobium sp.
CGTCAATGAAACCCCGAACTTTTCCGTTGCGTCAATGAAACCCCGAATCTAAGTTGCCCGTCAATGAAACCCCGAATCGAGCCTGAGCGTCAACGAAACCCCGAACTTCCGCTTGCCGTCAACGAAACCCCGAACGGCGCGGAGGGACGCCCTCCCCTGTTGCCTGTTCGTTATCCCGATCCCGATCTGTTCATCTGTGATGTTCTCGACGCCATCCCCAAGGATGACATGGCCTCGATGGAGCATCCGATTTTCTCGCTCGCGACAAAGCCCGATCGGCGGGTGTTCCGCTACGAGCATAACGGCAACAAGCTCGAAATCGTCCCCAGCGTCAAAGGGCTGGCGACGATCCACGACAAGGATATTCTGATCTACTGCATCTCCCAGCTCATCGCGAAGATGAATCAAGGGGAGCGCGCGAGCCGCACCTTGCACCTTACCGCCCGCGATCTGCTGGTGTGGACGAACCGGCAAACCGATGGCGACGGCTATGACCGGCTCCGCAATGCGTTCGAGCGGCTATCCGGCACTCGGATCACCACGAACATCAAGGCCGATGGCGAGGAAATCACCGAAGGTTTCGGCCTCATCAACGAATGGCGGATCGTCCGCCAAACCAAGTCCGGTCAAATGTCGGAAATCAAGGTGACGCTCTCGGACTGGCTGCTGCGAATGGTCGAGGGGCGCAGCGTCCTGACGCTGCACCGCGACTATTTCCGCCTCCGCAAGCCGCTCGAACGCCGCATCTACGAGCTGGCGCGCAAGCATTGCGGCGCGCAGGAAAAATGGTCGATCTCGTTCGAAACGCTACAGAAAAAGACCGGCGCGAGTAGCCATCTGCGCGTATTCCGCTCGATGCTGCGCGATCTCGTCGCGCACGATCATCTGCCCGACTATGCCGTGGAAATGAATGGCGATACGGTCACATTCCGCAATCGCGAGGCGCTGGATACGGTTGAGGCGATCGAGGCGGAACCCGAGCGGCCCTATATCGACCCCGAAGGCTTCCACGACGCCAAGAGCGTTGCGCCTGGCTATGACGTTTACGCGCTCTATGACCAATGGGTGTCATGGTGGATCGACAGCGGGCGGCCCGAACTGAAAAGCCCCCGCGCTGCCTTCATCGGCTTCTGCCGCAATAAGCACAAGACCGCCCCCTTGCGCTAGTATAGGCGTATATCTGTATACACCTATACTAGCCGGCGATGCGCCCCCTCCCCTTCTTTACGAACAGGTCGTCCAGCGCCTCGCCTAGCAGGCTTTGAACGGTCGTCCCCTCCTCGGCCGCGATGATACGAAGCTGCGTGCTGACCTCGGGAGGGAAATGCCCGCCAATCAACTTGGTCCCCTGTCGGCCGCTCGGCGGGGCCTTGCGGGTCACGTCTACCGGCTCGATTGCTGGCGCTGGGGCTAGAGCCGCGTCTCCGTCCGCCTTGGCGCGGTTCAGCACCGCTTGCAGACTGTTTCCGCCCTTTGCCATCATGCCACCTCCGCCTGATTGTATAGGCGTATATTTGTATACTCGTATAGTCTCCGGATTTCGTCGGCCGCTGGCCCATGCGGCTCGAACTCCTGCACGGCCTGGCCTGCGGCTTGGGCGCGGAAGAAGGCTTTGCGGTTGCCGATCGTCACCGGACAAACCGTTGCGCCCAACTCCGCCACGGCCTGAATCGCATCGCCGGTTTCCTGACCTTGGGGGGGCACGAAGGTAAGGACCACGGCAAAGGCGCGGTCGAGCTGGCGCACCACGTCGAGCGTGTGTGTCATGCTCATCGTGTCGAACACCGCCGTCTTGGTCGGGATCAGGATGAAATCGGCATGGCGCGCTGCCTCATAGGCCACGTCGCGCGCGACCGCCGCCCCGTCGATCACGACAAGATCGGTGCCAGCGTCCTCGCAGGCTTTGAGCATCGCTGGCAGGCGCACCGGCTGAATCGACGCCACGGCGGGCGTGTCGAGCTGGCGCACGTCCTTCCAGAACGAAGCCGTCGCCTGCGGGTCCAGGTCGATGATCGCGGCGACCTTGCCCGCCTGCTCGGCCGCGACCGCCAGACAGGTGGCGAGCGTCGTTTTCCCGACGCCGCCTTTCTGTGAGAGAACGGCGAGAACCTTCATGCTACACTCCTACACGTATAATCCTATACTTGTATACACATTGGGCGGAGAGGGAAAGCCCCATCGTCGTCGAAATGACGATAGGGGATGGGAAACGTGCGCTCCCTGTCTCGGTTTTGATACAGTCCAATAATGAACGCCGAAGCCGCCAATATCGAAGTGTTCTCTCGCCGCGAAGTCAAAGGTGCGCGGCTCCCC
>CAYOZY010000186.1:0-1569 GCA_964408525.1 uncultured Sphingobium sp.
GCAGGAACTGGCGGCTGGTGCGCACCAGCTTGTTGATCGTCTCGACCATGTGAACAGGGATGCGGATGGTGCGCGCCTGATCGGCGATCGACCGGGTTATCGCCTGCCTGATCCACCATGTCGCATAGGTGCTGAACTTGTATCCGCGGCGATATTCGAATTTGTCGACCGCCTTCATCAGGCCGATATTGCCTTCCTGAATGAGGTCGAGGAATTGCAGCCCGCGATTGGTGTATTTCTTGGCGATGGAGATGACGAGACGCAGGTTCGCCTCGACCATTTCCTTCTTGGCGATGCGCGCCTCGCGCTCGCCCTTTTGCACCATGTTGACGATACGGCGGAACTCGGAAAGCGCCATGCCGGTGGCCTGCGCGATCTCCGCCACCTCGCTGCGGATGCGGTCCACCGCGCGCACTTCGCCGGCCGCGAACGCCGCCCATTTCTTGTCGAGGCCCGCGACCTTCTCCAGCCAGCCTTCGTCCAGCTCGTGGTTGATATAATGGTCGAGAAAATCCTTGCGATTGACCTTGTGGCGCTCGGCAAGGCGCAGCATCTGGCCGCCCAGCGTGGTGAGTCGGCGGTTATAGCTGTAGAGCTGATCGACGAGATATTCGATCTTCTGCTGGTGAAACTGAACGCTTTCGACCTGGGCGGTCAGGTCCTCGCGGAGCTGCTGATAGGCTTCCTCGGCCTTGTCGCTGATGACATTGCCCACCGCCATGGCATCGAGCCGCGCAGCCTGCGCCTTGGCGAACTTGTGGAAAATCCCGGTGATGGCTGCGAATTTTTCCAGCGCCATCGGTTTCAGCGTCTCTTCCATCTGCGCGAGGGAGAGGGTGTTGTCCTCGTCGTCGTCCTCCTCGACGCGGCGCGTGCGGCGCTCGACCATCGAGTCCTCTTCGTCCTCGTCGCTTTCCGGTTCCTCCTCGACTTCGTCCTCGTCCTTGAAGGAAGGGCCGGCGGTCTTTTCGGAGATTTCGCCGTCGTCGTCCGTGTCGTCGTCCGACAGGCTTTCGGGCGCGGGATCCTTCGAGAGCATCGCGTCAAGATCGAGGATCTCGCGCAACTGCATCTCGCCATTGTTGAGCGCGGTGGACCATTCGATGATCGCGTGGAAGGTGGTGGGGCTTTCGCACAGGCCGAGGATCATGGTGTCGCGACCGGCCTCGATGCGCTTGGCGATGGCGATTTCGCCCTCGCGCGAGAGCAGCTCGACCGCACCCATCTCGCGCAGATACATGCGCACCGGATCGTCGGTGCGGTCGACCGTTTCCTTCTTCTTCTCGGTGGTGATGCGCTCGCCGCTGTCGCCGTCGTCGTCACTGGAGTCGATGGCATCGACCTCGTCGTCGCGCGTGTCCTCGCCCTCTTCACCGGCCTCGTCATTCTCGACGACATTGACGCCCATGTCATTGAGCGCGGACATCACGTCCTCGATCTGCTCGGATGACATCTGGTCCTCCGGCAGGGCGCTGTTCAGCTCGTCGACGGTGATGTAGCCGCGCTTTACGGCCTTCGCGATCATCTTCTTGATGATCTTCCTGCTCAACTCATTGCTCTTCAAACCGA
>CAYOZY010000186.1:1579-4959 GCA_964408525.1 uncultured Sphingobium sp.
GGATGCCTCGTTGAGGTCGAGCAGCGGTGCATCGCCGCCTTCCGTCTCTTCGCCCTGATCCTTGTTCGCCTTGCTCGCCATTCGTTCGCCTTGCTGTCTCGTGGCCGCTCAGGCGGCCATAAGCTGTTCTTCCATATTTGCCTTGAGTTCCCGGAGGCGCTCGTCATTCTGCCGCTTGCTGGCGATCAGGCCGAGATGCTCCTGCCAAAGGGCCTCATAGATTCCGTCGTCGTCGCGATGCGCATAAAGCGCCGCGGTCAATCGTTCAAGCTTTGGGGGATATTCCTGCTCGAACACCAGAATATTTATCACTTCTCCCAGATCCGCTTCCGCCATGCTCCGGTCCGTTTCGGCGCTGAAGAAGGAAAAGCGCAGGTCGTGCGCAATGTTTCGGCGTTCGGGTTCGGGCAGAGAGGCGTCCGTCAATATGGCGTCGATCAGGCTTTCTTCAAGGGCTGGCCGCTCGAAAGATGCGCGGATGAGCAAAGCGCACCATTCCTTCAGAGCCTGTGTGGGCAGCGCGAGGCTGCCCAGTTGCTCGCGATGCGTATAGAGCACGGCGGGGTGGCGCGAAAGGCCGAGCAGAACCGCGCGCTTCATCATGCGGTCGATGCGCGTGGCCATGTTCGACAGATCGCCGCTTGGGCGGACATCCTCGCGGCTCTTGCGGATGAAACCGCGCACCGTATCGATCTCGCGCTTCTTCCAGCCGAACTCGCTCCAGAAGCGGTCCTTCAAAGCCCGCTCATATTCGCGGCGGACAAGCGCATCGGGTATCGCGGCGGCATGTTCGTTGAGCCGCTGCTGCAATCCGGCCCGCGCTTCGGGCGTGTCGGCGGCGCCCGCATTGCGTTCATGCAGCCACAGCCGCTCGATCATTGGAGCGGCGGCAGCGAGACACTCCTCGAAACCCGCCGCGCCCCTGGCTTTCACCAGATCGTCCGGGTCCATCTTGTCGGGCAGCGTCACAAAGCCCAGCGACTGGCCGGGGCGGAGCAGGGGGAGGGCGCGCAGCGCCGCGCGGTCCGACGCCTTTTGTCCCGCGCCGTCTCCGTCGAAACAGAGCACCGGCACGTCGGCAATCTTCCAAAGTCGCTCGATCTGGTGCTCGGTCAGCGCGGTGCCCAGCGGCGCGACCGCTTCATGAATTCCCGCCTGTGCCAGTGCGATCACGTCCATATAGCCTTCGACGACGATGATCCTCCCCGCCGCGCGGGCGGCGGGCAGCGCCTTGTCGATGTTGTAGAGCGTGCGGCCCTTGTCGAAGAGGGGCGTGTCCGGCGAGTTGAGATATTTCGGCTCGCCCTGACCGATAATCCTGCCGCCAAAGGCGATCACCCGACTGCGCGCATCGCGGATCGGGATCATCAGCCGACCACGAAAACGGTCATACGGCTCGCGGCCTTTGTCGTCTGGCTGGATCAGCAATCCCGCCTCGATCAGCATCTCGGTTGGGAAGTCGCGTAAGGCCGTCTTCAGCTTGCCCCGGCTGTCCGGCGCGAAACCGAAGCCGAAGGCGCGCCGGGTCGCGTCGGTGATGCCGCGTTTGTCGAGATAGGCGCGCGCTTCCGCGCCGTCGATCCCGCCAAGCTGCGCCTCGAACCAGTCCTGCGCAGCCGCCATGGCTTCATGCAATCCGCGCGCCGCCTCCGCCTGCCGCGCCGCACGCGGGTCTGGCGCGGGCATCTCCATTCCCGCACCGTCCGCCAGCTCTTTCACCGCATCGATGAAGGGCAGGCCGCGATGGTCGGTCATCCAGCGGATCGCGTCACCATGCGCGCCGCAGCCGAAACAGTGATAAAAGCCCTTCTCGTCGTTGATCGTGAAGCTCGGCGTCTTCTCATTGTGGAAGGGACAGCACGCTTTGTATTCGCGGCCCGCCTTCGTCACCTTCACGCTCTTGCCGATCAGGGTCGAGAGCGTGGTGCGGGCGCGCAGTTCATCGAGAAATGCAGGCGAGAGGGACATAAAGTCACCCTATCCCAAAAGAAGCGAATCGCAATCGCGATTCGACGCGGTTCAAGCCAAGGCCGCCTTGACCAGCCCGCTCGCCTTGCTCATGTCCAGCGTGGTGCCGTGGCGCTCCTTCAGCAGCGCCATGACGCGCCCCATGTCCTTCACGGACTCGGCGCCAACCTCGGCCTTGATCGCCTCTATCGCCGCCTTTGTCTCGTCCTCGCTCATCTGGCGGGGGAGAAAAGCCTCGATCACGTCCAGCTCGGCCTGTTCCTTCGCCGCCAGCTCCGCGCGGCCGCCCTGTTCATACATGGCAATCGATTCGCGCCGCTGCTTCACCATCTTCTGCAGCACATCGACGACGACCGCGTCGTCATCGGGCACATTCGATGCCGTGCGCAGCTCGATGTCGCGGTCCTTCAGTTTCGCGAGAATCAGGCGCACGGCGGCGAGCCGGTCCTTGTCTCCACCCTTCATGGCCTCGATTTGCGCGGCTTTGAGATCGTCACGGATCATGACGGTGCGAATCCTCTGTCTCTGCTGGAATAAAGGACCACATATAACGGCGGAATCATTTTTTAACAGTCATTGACCGCACCGCCGCAAGGGCATAGGGAACCGGCCGTTTAGCCTGTGCATCCTGAGATGGACGCGCGGCCCAACCACAAAGCAAAATAAAGGAACTCCGCCCATGGCGACCGCCACATACCCGACCGTGCCCAAAGGAGCGACGGGGGTATTGGTTTTTGCGGATGGCACGGTGGTTTTTGGGCGCGGCTTTGGCGCGGCGGGCGATGCGGTGGGCGAGCTGTGCTTCCACACAGCGATCACCGGCTATCAGGAGATCATGACCGACCCCAGCTTCGCGGGGCAGATCATCACCTTCACCTTCCCGCATATCGGCAATGTCGGCACCAACCCGGAGGATATGGAGCGCGAGGCGCCTCATGCGCTGGGCTGCGTGGTGCGTGAGGACGTGACAGCGCCGTCGAGCTTCCGCAATGTTCAGCCTTTTGACGAATGGATGAAGGCGCAGGGGCGGATCGGCATTTCGGGTGTCGATACGCGCGCGCTCACCCGGCGCATCCGCGAGAAAGGCGCGCCCAATGTCGTTATCGCGCATGATCCGGCGGGCAAGTTCGACCTGAAGGCGCTGCACGAGAAGGCGAAGGGCTGGCCGGGGCTGGAGGGCATGGACCTCGCGCCGCAGGTGACGGGTGCCAAGCGGGCGTGGAGCGACGGCGCGTGGGCGCTGGGTGTCGGCTATCATCTGGAGGCGGCGAAGGCGGATGCACCTCATGTCGTTGCGCTCGATTTCGGCGCGAAGGACAATATCTTCCGCTCGCTTGTTCAGGCCGGTGCGCGGGTAACGGTGCTGCCCGCGAACGCGAGCTATGAGGACATCATGGCGCTGGAACCCAAGG
>CAYOZY010000187.1:0-4911 GCA_964408525.1 uncultured Sphingobium sp.
CGATGGAAACAACGTGCTTCATTCGATCATCGAGGCGGCGGGCCTGATGAAGTTCGATGTGCGTATCGCTTGTCCCGAAGGGTATGAACCGAACCCGATGTTCATTGCTGAGGCCGTGAAGTTTGGCGCGAACATAAGCCTCTCGCAAGATCCGGCGGAGACCGTGCGCGGCGCCGATGTGGTCGTTACCGACACATGGATTTCCATGGGGCAGGCGCATGCCGAGGAAAAGCTCGCGGCGATGATGCCCTATCAGGTCACGCCGGCGCTGATGGCGCTCGCCAAGCCGCACGCGAAATTCCTTCATTGCCTGCCCGCGCATCGCGGCGAGGAAGTGGTCGAGGCGGTAATAGACGGGCCGCAGTCGCTGATCTGGGACGAGGCGGAAAACCGCCTTCATGCGCAGAAATCGGTGCTGCTCTGGGCGCTGGGCAAGCTGGGCTGAGGCAAGAATTGTCTGAGCGCGATCTGGATCAGGCCGACCGGGGCCTTGGCTTCACCATCCCCGCGCGTCATGTGCGGGGGCGGGTGGTGCGGCTGGGTTCTGTGCTCGATGAGGTTCTCTCGGCCCATGCCTATCCGCCGGTGATAGAGCGACTGCTCGCCGAAGCGCTGGTGATGGCGGCGTTGCTCGGCAGCACGCTGAAGGACGATGCGGGGCAGTTGACGCTTCAGGCGCAGACGGAGGCGGGTGTCGTCAGCCTGCTGGTCGCCGACTATATGGCTTCGCCTGACGGCGGCTCGCTGCGTGGCTATGTGCAGTTCGATGCCGAGAAGCTTGCCATGCAAGGCAGCGATCCAACGCTTTTCGGCCTGTTCGGCAAGGGCTATCTCGCCATCACTATCGATCAGGCTGCGACAGCCGGGGCGGAGGCGCATCGCTATCAGGGCATCGTACCGCTGGAGGGTGAGTCGCTCGGCAAGGCCGCGGAATATTATTTCGGCCAGTCGGAGCAAATCCCCAGCTTGGTGCACATAGAGGTGCGTCACGACCCTGGACAGGGCTGCATCGCCGGCGGCCTGCTGGTGCAGCATTTGCCGGAAGGCGAGGTAGGGCGCGAACGCCTGCATGTGCGCCACGATCACCCGGAGTGGGAGCACGTGCGCGCGCTGGCCGAAACGCTTGGCGCGCAGGAGCTTACAGACCCTGCACTGGCGCTCGACGATATCGTCTGGCGCCTGTTCCATGATGAACGGGAAGTGCGGGTGCGCGATGCGACGAGGCTGTGGCGAGGTTGTCGCTGCGACGAGGCGCATATCCGCAACGTCATCGGTCGCTTTCCGGCGAGCGAGCGCGCAGAAATGGCGGACGAGGCGGGCAACATCAATGTCGATTGCGCCTTCTGCTCGCGCATCTTCCCGATATCGCTGGCAAGCCTCGCCAACTGAGCCTTTGTCGCAAGCGTCTGTGAGCTGGGGGAAGGAGCCGCCTCAACTCCCTCTCAACCTTGCAATTGCAGTGTGTTGTCGCCATATGGCGCGCGGGAGTCGGGCGGACGTGGTCGTCGCCAACCTGGTCAGATCCTGACGGAAGCAGCCACAGTGATTTTGCTGCGGGTCGTTCCGGCTCCTACCCTCGGTCTTTTAGTCTCAGCCATGCTGAAGCTGTCCGCATGATCGGCGTGAGCCGATCAAAAAGTCTCTCCTCATCCTTCGACATGGCGCGTCGCAGCGGCTAGAACCGGCTGAATGACCGATTCCTTCCTGCCCGAACCGCCTCAGCCCAAGCCTGCGCAGGCTGACAGCGCCTATCGTGTGCTGGCGCGCAAATATCGCCCGCAAACCTTCGGAGAGTTGATCGGTCAGGACGCCATGGTGCAGACGCTGGGCAACGCGATCAAGCGCGGACGGCTGGCGCATGCCTTCCTGATGACCGGCGTGCGCGGCGTCGGCAAGACATCGACTGCGCGGCTGATCGCCAAGGCGTTGAACTGCATCGGTCCGGACGGGCAGGGCGGCCCGACCATCGACCCGTGCGGTGTGTGCGAGCCTTGCCGCGCGATTGCCGAGGGGCGGCATATCGACGTGATTGAGATGGACGCGGCCAGCCATACCGGCGTCGATGACGTGCGCGAAATCATCGAGGCGGTCCGCTATTCGGCCGTTTCGGCGCGCTACAAGGTTTACATCATCGACGAAGTCCACATGCTGTCGAAGAACGCGTTCAACGCGCTTCTCAAGACGCTGGAGGAGCCGCCTCCGCATGTGAAATTCCTGTTCGCGACCACGGAAGTGAACAAGGTGCCGGTGACGGTGCTCTCCCGCTGCCAGCGTTTTGACCTGCGTCGCATATCGGCGGAAAAGCTCGCGGCGCACTTCGCGCATGTGGTGGAGGCCGAAGGCGTTGCGGCCGAACCGGGTGCGCTGACGCTGATCGCCCATGCGGCGGAAGGTTCCGCGCGCGATGGCCTGTCGATCCTCGATCAGGCGATAGCGCATGCCGAGACGGAAGGCGCGGGTGAGCGGACTCTTGTTGCCGCCGATCAGGTGCGCGAGATGCTCGGTCTTTCGGATCGCGGTTCGGTGCGCAGGTTGTTCGGCCTGCTGCTGGAGGGGGACAGCGCGGCCGCGCTCGCGGTGCTCAAGGAACAGCATGATCTGGGCGTCGAGCCGCTTTCGTTGCTGCACGGGCTGATGGAGGTCGTGCATGGCGTGACGATGCTTAAGGCCGGGCGGCGCGGCGACGATCCGACACAATCGGTCGAGGAGAAGGAGGCGCTGGCCGACTGGGCGAGCCAGCTAGGTTTTGCGCCGCTCCATCGGCTGTGGCAGCTCCTTCTCAAGGGACATGATGAGGTCAGCCGCGCGGCGATGCCGATGGAGGCCGCCGAAATGGCACTGCTGCGCGTGATTCATGCCGCCAGCCTGCCGGACCCCGGCGATCTGGCGCGGATGCTCAGGGAGGGCGTGACTGCGGCGCCTAAGGCGCAGGGGAAAGATTCGCCTTCGGCTCCTGGGCATGCAGCGGGGGAGGGTGCTCCGCCCGCGACCCGATTGCCCGCCACATTCGATGCGCTGGTTGCTTTGCTATGGCACAAAAACAAGAATATCGTTGCCGATGAGCTGGAGCATCTGGTTCGGCTCGTGCGCTATACCCCACCGGAGCTTGATTTTCAGCCGGTTCGCCCGATGGACCGCGAGACAATAGAACGGATCAAATCGGCCATTGACGATGCAACCGGCGCGCGCTGGACACTCGCCATCGCGCAGGGCGAGGCCCAACCCAGCCTGGCAGAGCAAAAAGACAGGGCGGAAGCGGATGCCAGAGCGGAGATACTGGAAAACCCGATAATTAAGGCCGCGAAAGACGCATTTCCAGATGCGGAATTGCAATGGCCGGTCGATGAAAATGCGAAATGGAGCGAAAGCGCATGAAGGATTTGAACGATATTCTCGGCATGGCCAGCCGGGTTCAGGAAGAGCTGGCGAAGGCGCAGGAAAATCTCGACAGGATCGAGGTGGAGGGCGTTTCCGGCGGGGGCGTGGTGAGAGTGCGCGCGACCGCCAAGGGACGCATCACGGGTGTCACTATAGACGAAAGCCTGCTCGCTCCTTCAGAAAAGCAGATGGTGGAAGATCTGGTCGCCGCCGCGTTCAACGACGCGCGGAAAAAAGCGGATGAGGCCAGTGCCGCCGAAATGGGGAAGATGACCAGCGGCTTGCCGCTTCCTCCCGGTTTCAAGCTGCCGTTCTGATGCTTTTGGTGGCGCTGGCAGTGCAATTAAATGTTCAGCTTTTTCGTGCGATGATGTCGCGGCATTGATTGGCGCGCTATAGAACACATATTAGGGTCGGCCGTCGCTTCTGGAAGCGGCGGTGAATGGAGAAAAGATTGAGCACGCAATTCCCGCTTCTTCCGCTGCGCGACATCGTCGTTTTCCCGCAGATGATTGTTCCTCTTTTCGTGGGGCGAGACAAGAGCGTCGTTGCGCTCGAAAAGGCGATGGAGGCGGATAAGGAGATTTTCCTCGTGTCGCAGCTTGACCCGGCCGAGGACGAGCCGGATCGGGATGCTCTCTATGACATGGGCGTGATCGCCACGGTGCTGCAACTGCTCAAGTTGCCCGATGGCACGGTGCGTGTGCTGGTCGAGGGCAAGCAGCGCGCCCGCCTTGGTTCTGTTTCGGAGACGGATGGCTTTGTGACTGCCATCGTTGAACCTGTTGTCGAGGAGCCGGCCACAGGTGCCCAGGCCGCCGCGCTGATGCGCTCGGTCGCCGACCAGTTCGAAAATTACGCCAAGCTCAACAAGAAGCTTCCTGCCGAAACCCCGGTCCAGCTTCGCGAGATCGAGGACGCGGGCCGTCTCGCCGATGCGGTCGCCGCCAATATCAACGTCAAGGTTTCCGACAAGCAGGCACTGCTGACCGAAACCGACGCCGCCAAGCGCTTAGAAATGGTGTTCGCCTTCATGGAGGGCGAGCTGGGCGTGCTTCAGGTCGAGAAGAAGATCCGCGGCCGCGTCAAGCGTCAGATGGAAAAGACGCAGCGCGAATATTATCTCAACGAGCAGCTGAAGGCGATCCAGCGCGAGCTGGGCAATGCCGATGGCGAGGACGCCGACGAGTTGGCCGAGCTTCAGGACAAGGTCAACAAGCTCAAGCTCTCGAAAGAAGCGAAGGCCAAGGCCAACGCAGAGCTGAAGAAGCTCAAGTCGATGCAGCCGATGTCCGCCGAGGCGACCGTCGTGCGCAACTATCTCGATGTGCTGTTGGGCCTGCCCTGGGGCAAGAGAAGCAGGGTCAAGACTGACCTCAAAAAGGCGCAGGAAATCCTCGATGCCGATCATTTCGCGCTGGAGAAGGTGAAGGACCGGATCATCGAATATCTCGCCGTGCAGGCGCGGACCAACAAGCTCAAAGGCCCGATCCTCTGCCTCGTCGGCCCGCCGGGCGTGGGCAAAACCTCGCT